>CAZZPH010000106.1:0-8333 GCA_964655725.1 uncultured Hyphomicrobium sp. | reverse complement strand
TTTCGACAGGGCCCAGGTCCGGATCGTCCTCAAAGCGGGCGACGGCAAGCGCCATGTCAGCATGTCGGATCGCGCTCTCGCTCCATTGCGGATCACTGCCATCGGCCACGAGCAGCACGACCTCGTAATCGGCCTCAATGGCGCTCAGTGCGGATGTCATGGCAGCCTGATCGATGTCCGCCCCGCGCCGGGCGCCAAGATCGGCTGCTTGTCTGGCTGGATTTTCGGCCCCGGTGTCGGCTGCACTCCTGAGCACCCGCAGCCGGCATCGGCTGGCAAGTGCATCCTCCAACTCTGCCGCGAATTCTAAACTAACGTGCCGCGAACCAGCGGAAATGAGGGCAATCGTTCTGGGCATCGGACGTCTTCTGGCCGGCGCCGCAAGTGCGGTCGTTCCCGCAAGCCGCTCAGCCAATGTGCGGCACAAGGTTGGCCAGAGGCGAGGATGCTTCTGTCCGATGCTCTCAAATCTGGCTTCGTCAATTTCCGCGACGAGGCTGTCGCGCAGCGCCGTGACTGTGGCGGTTCTGGGTTCGCCCGTGAGGAATGCCACTTCGCCAATCGGTTCACCGGGGCCGAGTTGGGTGATGGGACCAACCCGATCTTTGCGCGAGACGCTGAAGCGGCCTGTCAGAACGAGGTAGAGTGAGGTGGAGCGCTCTCCCTCGCGGATCAGTGGTTCCCCGCGGTCAATCCGGAGTGTTCGGCACAGGCTGGCGATCGCGAGGCGCTCATCGTCGTCGAGCCCTGCAAGGAGAGCCACGGACCCAAGCGCCGATCGCAGTTCGTCCCCAGACATAGCCGATGTGTTCCAGGCCCGCTCACGCGACTATACACCGATCGGCGGGGGCCTGTTGTCGAACAAAAGCAACATGGCGAATGGCTGGCGCCCGCGCTCAGCTATTTTGACAGCCCGGTCATGACCCAAAGCAGAGCTGCGAGCGCTGGCAGGAACACCGCCAGATAAGTTCCAATGAGGAGTTCAGTTGGTTGCATGATTGACAAACGTCAATGCTCGACGATCGGATCATGCGCGAGCGTTCGCGACTGCGCTCAAGCGGCAGCGTGGAGATCGGGGCCGCCGAACTGGTCCGCCAGATAGCTTTTGGCGTTGCACACCAGCTTGATTGGACTGAAGCCAACGCTGATGTTGAGCCGCATGGCGGCGGCGGCGGCAATAATCGCCGTGATGGCCTGCTCGCCTTGCTCGGCCATGAGCGTTTGCATGGTACGCGCGCGGCATGCCTCCACCATGCAGCGAAGCCGCACGAGAGCCGCGATCTTGCGCTGGTTGTCACGGGCGCATCGTTGCCAGAAGTACTGTTCGACGCGCCGGAAATCGTCGTCGGTCCATTCCGACGCACGCATCAGGGCGTGGCGATCTTCCGATAACACCTTGAGAGCCGTCGCGAGTTCGCGCAGCGCCACGGCCGGAACGTCGGTCGGGTCAATTGAGCCGGTGAGCGGCTGCTGGTCAATCTGAGAGGACATGCTGTGTCTCCGTCTCAGGCTCGATTGCTGAAAACAGCCCAGGGCGAACCATGAAGTGCAATGATATCGCGCGGCTGACGTGATTCGACAAGAAAGTCCACCTCAAGACCCACAAGCTTTTCGCTTGGATTTCGCACGAATTGATAGAAAAACCTGAATCTCTCGCCATTTTCTGCGACGATCACACCTTGTTGCAGACGGTCAACAAACTTCACAATTTGTCCGTTCATAACGCCACTCTCCATTTCTCGTTACTGCGCAGTGTTCACACTGCGCCCGATGGAGAGATGATGACCGGGATGCCGTATCGCCGCTGTTCCGCCCGTCACATATTGCACGATGTTTTCTTGGTCCAATTAGGGCATGCCGGCGTTCTGCGCGTGAGCGCCAAACGCCGCAGCTGGTCGAGCTGCGGCGTAAAGTCCAACGTTCGAAAGTCGGAGACGGTGTGGCCCGGCGATGGACCTATTTGCGGAAGAACGCGTCGACGCGCATGCCGGGAAGGAGTGGCACGTTGCCGTCCATGTCGATCGTGACTTCACGCACTTCGACGTCGTTGGCGCGGCGCGGACCTCGTGGGCCGATGCGGGGCTGAGCGAGCGTGGGTGCAAGCTGGGCTACGGTGCCTTCGAACTCCTGTCCGGGAAAGCTCAGGGATCGCACGAAGGCCTTCTGCCCCAGCGAAATCTTCGAAATGTCACCTTCGTCGACTTCGGCCTTGATCCGGACAGCGCTCATGTCGCCGATGACGACGAGGGGCGCGTCGGGGCTGGGCGCTACGATCTCGCCGGCCTTGGCATGCACCTGAAGCACGGTGCCGGCAATCGGCGCACGAATGCGGGTCTTGTCCAGGAGTGCTTCGGCCATGCGCACTTCCGTGCGTGCCGCGCTCACCGCCGATTCGGCGCTGCTGGGTGCTGGCAGGTTTGGCTTTGACTGAGCGCGTACGAAGGCGATGCGCTCGCGCTCGAGTCGCTCGTTGGCTTCGCTGAGCCGCTTGCGGGCGTCGGTCACGGATTTCTCATTGCCCGATCCCGAGCGGCGCGCCGACAGTGCATAGTCGAGTTCGATACGGGCGCCCGTGACCGCACGCTCAGCGGAGTAGATGGCGTCCTCAGACTTTCGGACATCTTCGCGGCCGGAAGCGAATTGCTTCTCACGCTCCTCGCGTAGCGCTTCGGCCTGGGTTTCGGCCGAGGTCAGCCGCGCTCGGGCCTCAGCGTCATCCAATTCGACAAGCAATTCGCCGTCTTCAACCTTGTCTTCAACCTCGGCATGCACCTTCGTAACGCGACCCATGAGAGCAGTGCCGATCCTGAGTTCGCCGGATTTCGGTTCCACCCGGCCAGGAGCGGCTGCGATCCAAGGGATGTCCTCGACGGCTGCAGCTGCCGGCGTATCACTGATCCCGGAGAATTCGCGGTACCCGAGATAGGCACCAAGACCTGCAAGGCCGACCAGTGCGATCAGTCCGATGTTCTTCATCATGGCGCCAGTTCGGTCCTTGCTGAGGTTTGAATATCAGGTGTGAGAGGGCGCGCTCAGGCTGCGAGCGCGGCCTCGGTATTCTCAGAGCGTACCTTACCGTTTGGGCGCTCATCCGCAACAATTCGTCCATCCTCGATGCGAATGATTCGATCGGCATAGCTAAGCGTGCGGTGGTCGTGGGTGACAGCAAGCACCGCACGGGTGGGGTCCTGTGCAACCCGGGACAACAGCTCCATGACAGCCTTGCCGTTCTCGCTGTCCAGCGCTGCCGTCGGTTCGTCGGCCAGCACCACCGCGGGATGACCGGCGAGTGCCCGGGCAATCGCGACACGCTGCTTCTCGCCACCCGACAGCTTGGAGGGGAAGGCGTCGATGCGGTGGCTGAGACCGACCGAGATCAGGGCCTCTCGTGCGGCTTTGTTGGGATCAGCAACCTTGGAACCGCGCACGTCGAGAGCCATCAGCACGTTCTCGTGGGCCGTCAGTGTCGGGAAAAGATTGTAGCCCTGGAACACGAAGCCGATGTTGCGGCGGCGAATATCGGCCAGACCTTCGGCCGACTGACCTACAGCCTCGTCGCCGTTGATCTGCAGCTGTCCGTTGGTTGCGGTGAGGATGCAACCCAGGATCGACAGGAGCGTGGTCTTGCCGGAGCCGGAGGGGCCCATCAGCAGGGTCAGCTCGCCGGGGCGCAGGTCGAGATCGACGCCCTTCAGGATCTTCAGTTCGCCTGCACCCGTCTGGATCGACTTGGTGATGTTGCGGGCGGTGACGATGGCGGGGCGGTTGTCGGTGGTGGTCATTGGGGCTCTCCCTTTGTGCCTCGAGTGTTTCGATGAGGGGAGAATGCCGTTTTGCGGACCTGGCCGCTGTTCCGGGCGGTACAGGGCTGTGATTTTTCGTTCTGGACCCCAAAAAAAATCCAGGAGCGGATCGGGATCAGAACTGGGCGGACCCAATTCTATGACCCCGGAGCTCCTGGAAGTCTGCTCCGTCACCAGATTAACACTATGGAAAAGCGAGATAATTTGCAGTTTTGTGGAGGGTTGGGCGATGGTGTCGCGTGCATCAGGGAATGAGAAAGGCGGGGCTGAGGAGTGAGCGATTTCTGCCAGTGAATTCCCTCAGTCGAGTGTGAGGGAGGCGCTCTTGTCGCGCCTCCCCCGGCTTTTTGATCAGCAACCGACCGAGATCGTCACGCCCACTGCGGGGATGTAGCGCTTGCACTGCTCGTCGCCATTGGCCTCGGCGGACGTCGTGGTTTCGGCCTCAGTCTCTTCGTCTGCGCTCGCTTCGGTCTCGACTTCGGGCTCGACCGGCAGGAGGCTGGAGGTTGCAGCCTCGTCGGCGGCGAGGTCGCCTTTGGTCAGGGCTGCGATCGTCGAAGGCGCCTGGACGGTTGTGGTGCTGACGACCGGCTCGTCGGCGTTAACTGCTGCGGTCTCTTCGACATCGTTCTCGTTGATTTCGCTTGCTTTCTTCGCTTCTGCAAGTTGCTTGGCTTCAGCCGCTGCCTTGGCGCGGGCTTGAGCTTCTGCCTGGGCCTTGGCCTTGGCGCGGGCCCGAGCGGCCTGGGCAGCCTCACTGCGGCGCTTTTCAGCCGCGTAGGCCTTTTTCTTCTGCTGATTGTTGTGGGCATGGGCGGCCATGGCGCCGATTGCGAGGACGCCGAGGCCAACTCCGATAGCCGTGCCGCGGCCGGCTTCTGCGGTGGTCGTCGCGGCCATCGAGGCGGCGATGACGGTGGCGGCAAGGGCGGATGCGAATTTGCGGGTCATGTTACTCTCCATCTGGTTTGTCAGGTGCTTTGGAGCGGTGCCGGGTCTCTGTCGTTCCCGTTCGCCGATGACCCCACTATCGCCGATGGGGTCCTGCACCGCTGTTCCCCCCGTGACAGGCCGACGGATTTTCGACCGAGCGCGACCGGGTTCGGAACACGGCAGGTCCGGACCCGGCCTCAGGCCGCAATCCCGCTGTTTTTAAGCGCGGATCGGGATGTGAGCCGCTGCACAAAGGCCTCAGTCCGCTCCAGGACCAACGACCGCTGCCTGTCGATAGTCACCAAATGATAGCTGTCCTCCAGCACTACGAGATCGACCTGTCCCGCCAGAGTCTTCTGGAGGTGGGCGGCGTTCGACAGATGGGCGTAGTCATCTTCGCGCGGATGCAGGATCAATGTGGGCTGGCGGATGGCCGGGATGAGGGGCAGGACGGCATCGACCAGCCGCTGGCGCTCCAGAACGGCAATTCC
The DNA here is from genome assembly GCA_964655725.1 of uncultured Hyphomicrobium sp. Classification (GTDB taxonomy): domain Bacteria; phylum Pseudomonadota; class Alphaproteobacteria; order Rhizobiales; family Hyphomicrobiaceae; genus JAGVSR01. The sequence goes on along the minus strand of CAZZPH010000106.1, from coordinate 3,103 downwards.
AGGCGTCGAGAACGGCACGATCGGCGCGCCCGGAGCGGCCAAAGCCGTCTTGATGAACTCCCGCAAGCGCGCATCCTTAATTCCGAACTCCAAAGGTGCGGGGAACCGGAACAAGTCTGCCAGGGCCCGATGCCTGACAAGCCTGAAAAGTCGCGCATGCCAGGGAATGTGGCGGCCGTTGAGCCAGAGAGTGGGTGAATAGAGGGCCAGCCCCGAAACCTTTTCGGGGAAGCGCGCCGCCAGCAGGAGGGCGATAACGGCGCCGGTCGACAGGCCGCCGACGACGACGGTGTCGCAACGCTCCGACAACTCTTGGAGGCCGCGTTCGGCGCTGGCTACCCAGTCCTGCCAGGTTGTGGCTTTGAGCGCAGCGTCCGAAGCGCAGTGACCCGCCAGCTGCGGGCAATGAACGGTATAGCCGGCCCGGGCCAGTCCATTGGCGATGAAACGCATTTCTGTCGGGGTGCCGCACAGGCCATGAACGAGCAGCACGCCCGTGCGTCCGTTGCCGATGGTAAACGAATGATCCCTGTTGGCGTCCATGCCTGACACTCCCGACTTATTGGTGCAGGAGACCTACGCGAAGCTCTGCCAGCGCGCTGTTCCGGGCGGCACACGGGATCGGGATGTAATGAGGACCGAGTGGCGGGAGGGGCCTGCGCCCATCGGGCGCTTGACAGGGGCGGGCCGACGTAGACACTTGGCTCGGCGGGATAACGCCGTCCCGTTTGATCCGATGTGGGGCCTTGAACCCCAATGTTTGGAGCTTCACGCCATGTGGTCTGTTGTTCGTGCATGCTGTCCGGGGCGCACCGATGCGCCCCTGGCCCATCGTTACCTCGCCTTATCGCGCAGTGCTTCTGCTAGCGCTCCAGCGACATCGAAGGCAGCCTCATGATCGTTTGTTCATGCGCTGTCATCAGCGATCGAGACCTGGAGTTGGCCGTTCTTGAGGTCATGAGTGCGCCGGACGCGCCCTTGCCGACACCTGGCGTGATCTACCGCCATCTCCAAAAAAAGATGCAGTGCTGTGGTTGCGCCCCGCTGGCGGCCGACACCATTTACGCAAAGATGGAGGACTTGGAGAGGCGCGGGCTGATCTGCCCGTGCGCGTGCGCATCCGCCCGCAGCCGGCTCACCCCGGCGCCCGGACGGCTTAGTCTCGTACCGGTGAGTATCGAAACGCCGTCTGAACAGTCCACGTCTGAGCCGCAACTTGTTTCGGTAGCGGGGCAGCGGCGCAAGGCGTGAGCGCAATCCCTGGCGATCCCAAAGTTCGAGGGCCTCGTTGCGTTCTTGCATCCTGTGGGCACAAAAGAATATCGTCGTCAAAACATCAAACCGCAGGAGCGAAGCATGAAGGGCAAGGGCAACAAGGAGATCATCGACATCCTGAACGAGTCGCTGAAACTTGAACTCGGCGCCGTCAATCAATACTGGCTGCACTACCGGATGCTCGCCAACTGGGGTTACACCCGGCTCGCCAAGAAGGAAAAGGCCGAATCAATGGAGGAGATGGTGCATGCCGATCGCATCATTGATCGCATCATCTATCTTGATGGCCATCCCAATCTCCAGCATGTCGCGCCCTTGATGATCGGCGAGAACATCAAGGAAGTGATCGAGTGCGACCTGAAGGGCGAGAAGATCGCGTTGGAAACCTATGCACGCGGCCGTGACATCTGCCGCAAGCACGGGGATTTCGTCACCATGAACCTGTTTGAGGAACTGCTGCGCGACGAGGAAGGCCATCACGACTTCCTTGAGACACAACTCGATCTCATCGAGCGTATCGGGGTGGAGAACTATGGCCTGCTCCAGTCCGATTCTGCCGATGCAGCCGGTTAGACCGGTAACGCAGTAGCGGCGATCTGCACTTCACTCCGCATAATTGAAGGGGAACGCCTCGCGACGGTCCAGGGCGCGCGAGCGAGGACGGTCGGGCGGCAGTCCAACAATCCGGACCGGTCGCTGAGGTCTGTGTACGATCCGTGCAGCGCGCCGCGTCTGCGGAACAATGATGACGGGAGCCAGCAGCACCGAACGGCGGTCGCGGATGATGCGCCGACGCCGGCGCCGTTGAGGAGGATCGGCGAGCCGCTCCAGGCCCCATGCGAGGCAGGCGAAGGCCGCAAGGGGAAGTAGTGCAGCCTCGTTCTCGGCGACCAGCAGGATGAAGGCAGAGAGTGCCAGGAGTGCCGCGTTCACGGGGCGCAGGAACAGCGCACACTGGCGTATCCTGCCGCGCAGCTTCAAGAGGGTCAGGCCGTTGAGGCCAGAGCCCCTACGCCGCCGGGCTGGCAAAATGGGTGCGACGAGTGCTGCCGCTTGTTTGCGCTGGGGTCTCATTTCAGGGCACTCTCTCGGGAGGCCATGAAGCCCCAGACGAGCGCCATCAGAACATAGAAGCTGCGCCAGTGATCACTGTCGATGATGATGCCTTCCAGCGCCGTTGCCAGGAAGGCGGAGTATGCGACCAGGAAGAGCAGGCGATGTGCTCCGCTCACTTGGAATGCGTATCTGAGGCCCAGAATGAGCGTGAGCGCGACGATCACCCAGTAGAGTCCGCCGCCCAGCCAGCCTGCGTTGAGCAGGATGCTGAGATAGACGTTGTGCACCTCCTCGTGATGATAGACGGGTGAAAACACCTGCGCGCCGATACCAAGAGGATTGGACAGAGCCAGGTCGAGGGCCTTCACTTGTCCACCAAAGCGCCCGTCAGGCCCGACGTCATAGCTCTGCGTCAGGCTCGCGCGCTCACTGAGCAGCCGCTCCACGGCCTCGAATTGGGTTGCCGCGAGAATTGCAACGGCGGCCGTTGCCAGACCCAACGCGGTGAGCGAGACGATCCGGGCGCGCTCGCCATTCGACCGTGAGGTGACGAACGCAAGCCACGTGAAGGCGACGATGGCGATCGCCAGGTTAAGCCAGGCGCCGCGCGAGAAGCTCAACAGGATCGCGACACCGAAGAAGCCCAGGCCTGCAATGGATAGCAGTATGCGAGGACCGCGCTGGCCGATCATGCTGCTGAGACATACGAGGAAGGGGACGACGAGGAACGGGCCGAAGATGACTACCTGTTCGAGCGCGACGGCGTGAATCT
>CAZZPH010000105.1:0-8495 GCA_964655725.1 uncultured Hyphomicrobium sp. | reverse complement strand
AGTCTTGAAGAACGAGGAAAACCAGGCAAGCGGAACCGATCTGACCGAGATCCGCAAAGGCTGGCTTCAGCAAATTGGTAAGAGCGAGGATAAGCTGAGCGAGCAGGACCGCGAGTTCCTGACCCGCGATCCCCTGCGCAATCACGGCTTGTTCTCCAAGGCGGAACGCGCACTCACGATCTCAGGCTGGAGTAAGAATGCGCGCCGCGACATCGAAGTGTTCCCGATCGTCGACGTGGAGGGCCTGACACCTCTCCTGATGGTTCTGAACCGCGGCGATCTCTCAACTTCGGATGATCGCGACCCGGACGCGCCGCCACTGCCGCTCAAAGAAACGCCTGACAGCCAAACAACGCTCAGACTCAGTCAAACGTAATCACCGGCGCGTCGAGAGCGGCCTTCCGAGCGGACAACGGAGCGATCCGTTGGCTGTTCGCCATTTGTTCGACAAATTGGCCGTGCAAAGTCCCTCTTGCCAGTTCCTAAGGGTGGTTAACCCTCCCGCGCGGAATTTCGTTTACCCTGAGGTTTGCGCTTGCAGCTTTCCGGGCCGCAAGCGCGTCGATCGTTGCGTTGTTGTCAGTCGTGTGAGTGTCAGTCCATGCGTTCCAAGCGCCGTCTCGCGTCCCTTATCGAGAAAAACCGCGTAATCGTTGGCGACTGCCTGGAAGAACTGGCGCGGCTACCCAGTGAGAGCGTCGATCTCGTCTTCGCCGACCCGCCCTATAATCTGCAACTGGCCAGCGAGCTTCTGCGCCCCAACAACACGCGCGTCGACGGCGTGGACGATGACTGGGACAAGTTCGCTTCCTTCGAAGCCTATGATCGCTTTTGCCGCCAGTGGCTTGCCGAATGCCGGCGCATCCTCAAACCCGATGGCGCGATCTGGGTCATCGGCTCCTATCACAACGTCTTCCGCCTCGGCGTAGCGCTCCAGGATCTCGGCTTCTGGATCCAGAACGACGTCGTCTGGCGCAAGGTGAACCCGATGCCGAATTTCCGGGGGAAGCGCTTCACCAACGCCCACGAGACGCTGATCTGGGCGGCGCGGGATCAACGCTCGCGCCCGACATTCAACTACGAAAGCCTCAAGGCGCTCAACGACGACATCCAGATGCGGTCCGATTGGCTGTTTCCAATCTGCGCCGGACCGGAGCGGTTGAAGGACGATGGCGGACGCAAAGCCCATCCAACACAAAAGCCTGAAGCGCTTCTCCATCGCGTGTTGCTGGCAACGACAAATCCCGGCGATATCGTGCTCGACCCGTTCTTCGGTACAGGAACGACAGGCGCGGTAGCCAAGAAGCTCGGGAGATGCTGGATTGGCATCGAGCGCGATGGCGATTATGCCAAGGCCGCCCAGGATCGGATTGCAGCGGTGACCCCGTCATCCGTGAGCGCCCTTGAAACCGTGCGCTCTAAACGCGCCGAGCCGCGCATCCCGTTCGGCACTATTATCGAGCTAGGTATTCTCTCCGCCGGCAGCCCCCTCTATGACGAACGCCGCCGCGTCCGCGCCGAGGTCAAGGCAGATGGCTCACTCGCGGTACCTGGAATGCAAGGGTCAATTCATCGGCTGGGCGCGATGGTGCAGGGCAAAGCGGCCTGCAACGGCTGGACGTTCTGGCACTACGAAGCGGACGGCAAGCTCCAGCCCATCGACGCGCTGAGACAAACCGCCCGCGCGCAACTCGGTACCGCACACGCCCCCCGACCACGCGACCCGATCTTGATCGCGGCAGAGTAACGCGGAAATGACCACGTGCTGGCCCCAGTCGGGAACAATTCCCTCTGGAATTGCGGCGCTTTGGAGTGCAACACTGTAACACTTATCCAGGAGTGTTCGTCGTTGCGCGTCTCGCTGAGGCTCGGCCTCGTTCTCGCCATCGCAGCCATTCTTGCCGGCACCCTGCTCATCAGCGCGGTGCTGACATACCGCCATGCCGTGGGAAAACTGGACGTCGAAATGAAGTTCACGCTGGCGGCAGTCCAGCGCACCATCAGGGTCGCCCTGGAAGACATCAGCCAGTCACAAGGCGCGACCAGCCAGGTCGAGCGCTTGGTACACACCTTCGACCAGAGTCGTCATGTCCGTGTGGATCTCATCGGCCCTGATGGTTCAAAAATCGCTTCCTCGGTGCCCGCCGAGGTGACCTCCAGCATGCCCGCCTGGTTCCTCGATATCATCGCGGCGGCAGAAGAGACGGCCGAGGTCATCTGGCCCGAGCCCAGCGGGGAGATGGGCCGCATCATTGTCACGGCCGATCCAAGAAACGAAGCAAGCGAAGTCTGGTCCGACATCAAGTTACATCTGACGAGCCTGGCGCTGTTCTGCCTTCTGGCGGTTGCACTCCTCTCGATCTTGGTCGGCTACGCGCTCAGTCCTCTCAGCCGGCTGCTCGAAGCCTTCGAGAGAATAGGAACCGGCCGTTTTGGCGAGACTGTGCCGCTGTCAGGACCATCCGAGGTCGCCCGCCTTGCACAGGGCTTCAACCGGATGTCGGGCCTGTTGCGCGAAATCGACGACAAGAACGCACGTCTCAATAAGCAGATCGAAGTCCTCCAGGAAGAAGAGCGCGCGTCCCTGGCACGCGATCTGCACGACGAGGTGGGGCCCCTGCTGTTCTCGATTGACGTCGATGCCACGACGATCCGCAATGAGGCCGCAAAGGCGAGCCTGGAAAAAATCAGTGAAAGAGCGGGCGCCATTCAGCAGTCCGTGACCGAAGTGAAAGAGCAGATCCGCGCCATCTTGTGGCAGTTGCGGCCCGCCATTCTACTCGATCTGGGGCTTTCCAATGCGCTCGACAGTCTTGTGACCTCGCTCAGATCCCGCCACCCTGCCGTGACATTCAATCTCGAGGCTCCGGAGTATTCCTGGGGCGAAGACATCGACGCGACGCTGCTCGCTGTCGTCCGCGAAGCTGTCAACAACGCATTGCGCCACGGGCAGCCGCGCACGATCGACATCACAATCGGTTCACCCGACACCCATCGCATCGTGGCTATCGTGCGCAACGACGGTGGCGCGCTGCCGCCGCAGTCCACGCCCGGCAGCCTTGGGTTCACCAGCATGCGGGAACGCGCGGCTCTGGCGGGCGGCGACATTGAGATCGCCTCCATCGACGGGGGAACATGTGTCGAGGTGCGCCTGACACTCCCGCGTACAGCGAGCGACGGGCCGCAGACTAAGAGCAAACACTATCAAATTTGAGAAACACGAAGCCACTGGGAATTCCACATGCTGAACCTCCTCGTCATCGACGACCACGACATCGTCCGGGAAGGCGTTAAACGCCTCCTGGAGCTCATGCCTGACTCAGTGGTTCGAGATGCTTCGACCGCGGAAACTGGCATCGAGTGCTATCTGCAGGATCGCCCCGATATCGTCATTCTTGATATCAACCTGAACGGCAGCAGTGGACTTGAACTTCTTGCACACTTGCTGAGCACAGACCCGGAAGCCCGGGTGATCATGTTCTCGATGCACGCTGACATCAACTACGCGCGCCGGGCGCTGAAAACCGGTGCAATCGGTTTCGTCGGCAAGAGCGCAAGTGCGGAGGAACTGGTCGAGGCCGTCAAATGCGCGCAATCGGGCAAACGCTTCATCGACAGGCGCCTTGCGAACGAAATGGCACTCAACGCCGACCAGGGTGATCCTCTCAAAGCGCTCTCCAATCGCGAGGCTGAGATCCTGCGACTGCTCGGCGAAGGCAAGAGCCTCAACGAAATCGCGGCGACCTTCGGCATCGCCTACAAGACGGTGGCGAATACCTGCACGCGCCTCAAAGAGAAACTGGGAGTAGAGCGGACGGCCGACCTGATCCGGATCTCGCTCGAACGCAACACACCCCGTTCGACCAGTTAGCCGCGTTGACGCCGATCGAACGATCATCACTGTTCTTTGAGAGCATGAGCAACGATTTTTCGCATAACGGCCGGTAGCGCCGCTCGAGCAAGCTCAGTGCGTGGAACCCAGGAGCACCGGTCGGGCTCGGCCCAGAATGTCAACGGCGTATCTAGTGGAACGATCGCTCGGAAGACCTGCAATTCAAGCCGGAAGTGGGTGAAGGTGTGCACCACTGACCCAGGCATTGGCCACCAGTCCGAACGAACCGGTGCTCCGGCCACAGCCATATCGGCGGGCAGCAATGCATCGCTCCACTCCGTCGATGGGACTTCCAGCATCCCACCCAGAAGTCCTGCGGGCGGGCGCCGGCGCAATAGAACGGCGCCATCTTCGCGCAGCACCAGGAACGCAGACCCGAAACGAACCGGCCGTTCTGGTTTGGCGATTTTGCGTGGCAAAACCTCGGAAAGCCCGGCGGCGTAAGCATGGCAGTCCTGCTGCAAAGGACACATCAGGCAGGACGGCCGCCGGGGCGTGCAGACAGTTGCACCAAGGTCCATCATCGCTTGCGCAAAATCCCCAGCACGGCGATATGGCGTCAAGGTCTGGGCAAGCCGGGCAATCTCACGTTTGGCAGCCGGCAGCGGCCGCCGGACCGCGAACAGGCGCGCCACCACGCGTTCGACATTCCCGTCAACCGGCGTCGATGCCTCGCCGAAGGCGATGGCTGCAATGGCTGCTGCCGTATAGGGTCCGATACCGGGCAACTCCAGAAGCTCTGCCTCGGTTTTAGGAAAAGCACCATCGGGCCGTTCGGTGATCGTGATCGCGCATCTGTGGAGGGAGCGCGCTCGGGCATAGTAGCCAAGCCCCGCCCACATCCCCAAAACCTCATCAAGGTTCGCGGCAGCCAGATCGGCAACAGTCGGCCAGCGCGCCAGGAAGCGGCGATAATAGGGGATAACCGCCTTGACGGTGGTCTGCTGCAGCATGATTTCACTGAGCCAGACCTTGTAGGGATCAGGCCGCTTGCGGCCCTTGGCGCGCCACGGCAGATCCCGCCGCTCCGCATCGTACCAAGCCAAAAGCGCCGCGACCGTGTCCGCTCCGGCAGGTCGCAGCGGCAGTTGCTTTCGTGCCACGTCCGGCATGGCAAGCCCTCGCTGGTATCGCGAATCACTGATGCGATGTTAGGGATGATCGCACGCGTTGCAATCGCCGCGCGGCCGGGCGCACAACTGGCAAACCCGCGCGGCTCGCGATCCGTTCCGAGACGGGACCACACGAACCATGACCATCAATCCACGCTCCGCAGTCCACCCCTGGTCGGGCATCGTCAAGTGCCGGATGGGTCCAGCATATCGCTCCCGCAAGCAGCCGAACGCTCGGACAGTGGGAGCCTTTGTGCCCCAGCTAACCCGTAAGTCATTCGAAAAATTTGGTTTTTCTACTGCCGCCCTGATCATGGACTGGTCTCGGATCGCGGGCCAGGACCTCGCCGCTTACACGGTTCCAGAACGCGTGAGCTGGCCGCGGGCCCCCAGCGACCCGATTGAAGCGGACCCCGAGAACCCTGCCACCCGCCCAGGTGCGACGCTCTACCTGCGCGTCGATCCCGCCCGGGCCTTGGATGTGGAATACCGCGCGCGCCAGATCGTCGAGCGGATCAATACCTTCTTCGGATACCGCGCCATTTCGGGCCTGCGCCTTGTCCAGGCCCCCGTAGAGGCGCGATCGCCTGCCACCCTCACCGGGCCCTACGCCGCACAAAGCGGCTCTGGGAGCATTGCAGCCCCTGCGCCCCGCTCGCAGGGCGGTGGCTTCGGCGACGATCCCCTCGGTCAAGCCCTTGCCCGGCTCGAAGCGAGCGTGAACCGCAGAACTGCCCGTCAGCAGGAATAACGGCCCGATACAGCTCCCCCGCTTGCCGCCCTCCGGAAGTTGGGGGATCAGGGGCCCGCTGCGGCGCACGCCCTTGATGGGCGACATTCAGCCGCCGTTCAGCGCGATTTGCCTTAATCAGATAGCTGTTGCGTGCTATCGCACGGCCGAACCGGCGTGAGATCGCCCAGGAGTTGAGATCGCGCCCCTTCCAGGAGTTCCAGATCCGTGCACACCCCGTCCTTGCCCGTTCTCATCGCACTGCCATCGCGCCGCGCCCTTATGTCCCTGATGCTCGCCGTAACTCTGACGGCCGGTGTGTCAGCATTGCCGGATGCGCTCCAGGCCGATCAGCGCGGGCCTGCTGAAGTCCCGGTTGAAGATCTCATGAAGGCCGGAGACCTGCCCGATCTTATGGTGGGAGCAGCGGACGCGAAGGTCACGATTGTCGAATACGCCTCCATGACTTGCGGCCATTGCAAAAACTTCCACACCCAGGTCTATCCGGAGCTCAAGACCAAGTACGTCGATACTGGCAAAGTCCGGTTCGTATTCCGCGAGTTTCCCCTCGATGCGCGCGCCTTCGCCGCCTCGATGCTTGCGCGCTGCGCCGGCGACGACAAGTCACTCGCCATGATCAGCGCCCTGTTCGAAACGCAGGCGGATTGGGCCTACGTGAAAGAAAACCCCACGCCCAAACTGTTCGAGATCGCTCGTCAGGCGGGCTTTACGCAGGAAACATTCGACAAGTGCCTGACCGATCAGGGATTGCTCGACAAGCTGACAGCCGTGCGCACGCGCGCTTCGGAGGTCTTCGGCGTTAACTCCACGCCCACGTTCTTCATCAACGGCAAGCGGCTCACCGAATCGCCCACCCTTGAAGGGTTCGACACAGCACTCGAGCCGCTTCTGCAATGAGGGCCACGGGAGCGCCTCGCACACCCACTCGCCGCTCCGCCGGCCTGTGTCTGGCCGTCGGCACGGCCTTCCTGGCCGGGTGTGCAGCCGATCCCATGAGCGTCGAGGGCCTCACCTCCAGCGGCGTGTCGACAGATCAGATCGCCCGGGGTGCGGCTTTCCCGGATTCGACGACCGGACCGCAGCGCCCGACCGAGGGCTTCAACCCGTTTGCCGAGCAGCCCGATACGGCCGCGGGAGGGCGCGAGGTCATCCAGAGCCCGACACGCAGCGACATCATGCTGACAGGCACCCTGCCCGAAATGTCGTTGGGAAACACCGATGCGCCCGTGACCATCGTCAAATATGCGTCTTTGACCTGCCCCCACTGCCGGTCCTTCCACAAGGACACCTTTCCAGCCCTGAAGCGCGAATACATCGACACGGGCAAGGTGCGCTTCATCCTGCGCGAGTTCCCGATCGGCCGCACGTCAGGCACTGCGACGATCGCGCTGCGCTGCGCAGACCCGTCCAAATACTTCGAGCTTTATGGCAAGTATCTGAACTCACAATCATCCTGGGTCGCCCAAGAGGTCCGGCTGGATCCGATCTTCGCCGTGGCGCAACAGGTGGGGATGACGCGGACCCAGTTTGACGAATGCCTGCAGAATCACGGCATGATCGACGGGTTGAAGTGGGTCAAGGAACGCGGCCGCAAGCTTGGCGTAATCGGCACGCCCAATTTCTTCGTCGGAGAAAAGCTCGTGAAGAGCACCCTCTCGATCGAAGACATCCGGGCGATGGTCGATCCGCTGGTGGTCTCCTCCGGCAGGTCTGCCGGAGCCGCAGTCGCGAACTGATCAGCCTTGAGCGGATCTGACGCCGTGTGATGCAGGCTGGCTGCCAGGCGGCGGCCAGAACGGGTGAGCAGAGGGCGCCTCCGGGTTACGTCCCCGGGAGCTCAAATCAGGCCAGACAGAAGAATGAAGATCAAACGCCTGCGCCTTCTGGGCTTTAAATCCTTCGTCGAACCGACCGACCTCGTCATCGAAGCGGGTTTGACCGGCGTCGTCGGCCCCAATGGCTGCGGGAAATCAAATCTGCTCGAGGCGCTTCGCTGGGTCATGGGCGAGACGTCCCACAAGTCGATGCGCGCCGCCGCGATGGACGACGTCATCTTCTCGGGAACAACCAGCCGTCCTGCGCGCAACACTGCGGAAGTCACCATTTTCCTCGACAACTCCGAACGGCTGGCGCCCGCCGAGTTCAATGGCGATGACACGATCGAGATTACCCGCCGCATCGAACGCGAAGCGGGTTCCGCCTATCGCATCAACGGCCGGGAATCGCGCGCACGCGACGTCAAAATCCTGTTCGAGGACGCAGCGACCGGGGCGCGCTCGCCCGCACTCGTGCGCCAGGGCCAGATTTCCGAGATCGTCAACGCCAAGCCCGAGCAGCGCCGCCGCGTTCTGGAGGACGCCGCCGGAATCGCCGGACTGCACAGCCGGCGCCACGAGGCGGAGTTGCGGCTCAAGGCGGCGGAAAGCAACCTGGAGCGCCTCACCGACATCATCGGCGGACTTGCCTCCCAGATCGAAAGCCTGAAGCGGCAGGCCCGGCAGGCGCGCCGCTACAAGGACGTCTCGGCGGAAATCCGCAAGGCCGAGGCACTCCATCTGCACCTGTCATGGGCGGAAGCTCAGGCGCAGGTCGATCACGAAGAGACCAACCTCACGCACGCCACCACGCGGCTTGGTGAGGCCACGGAACGCGAGGCGCGGTCCTTGCGTGACGAGGCTGAACTGGACGAGCGGCTGCCTCCATTGCGGGAGGCCGAAGCGGTCAAGGCGGCGGCCGTCGG
>CAZZPH010000104.1:1389-8509 GCA_964655725.1 uncultured Hyphomicrobium sp. | reverse complement strand
GGCGCTGTACGGGCGGGCTCATCTGTCCGGCGCAGGCGAAGGAAAGACTAAAGCATTTCGTCTCGCGCCTGGCCTTCGACATCGAGGGCCTAGGTGGCGAGAAGATCGAGCAATTCTTTGACGAGGGGCTGATCCGCACCCCCGCTGACATCTTTACGCTGAAGCGGCGCGACGAGGAGAGTCAGGAACGTCTCTCGGAGCGCAAAGGCTTCGGGACGCGCTCAGTCGAAAAGCTGTTTTCAGCGATCGACGAGCGCCGCCAGATTGCGCTTGATCGGTTTGTCTTCGCGCTTGGCATTCGCCATATCGGCGAGACCACCGCGAAGGACCTTGCGAAAGCGTTCGGAAGTTGGGCAGGCCTTCGCGACGCCATCCAATCGGCAGGCAAGGCTCGTCCTGGTGAGACCTATACGCGGTTCGTGTCCATCCCTGGCGTCGGAGAAAAGACGGCCCAGGCCGCCATTCGGGCGATCGCGGCCAACCGCGATGCTCTTTTGCGTGAGGATCTCTTTGATCGCCCGCTCGGCGAGCGTCTGGTGTCGTTGAAAATCGTATCCAAAAAGGCGGCGGCATCGCTCGCTTTAGCATTCGGCAACAACGCCGGTGCGATCGTACAGGCGGCCTGTTCGGCAGCGGAAGAGTTTCCCGGCGAGAGCTATCTCGAACTTGTATCGCTCGATGGCGTCGGGCCTGTGGCTGCGAACGCCTTGCTCGACTTCTTCGATGAGCCACACAACACCGAGGCCGTGGCTGCCCTGTTGCGCGAGGTTTCTGTTGTGGACTTTGAACGGCAAGTTGCCGCCGCATCCCCCGTCACTGGAAAGACGGTGGTGTTCACCGGCTCTCTGGACCGCCTGTCGCGCACCGAGGCCAAAGTCCAAGCTGAGCGTCTTGGCGCCAAAGTGGCAGGATCGGTCTCCAAGAAGACCGACTATGTGGTGGCCGGTAGTGATGCGGGCTCCAAGCTGACCAAAGCGCGCGAGCTTGGCGTTACAGTCCTTTCCGAGGACGAGTGGATTGCCCTCGCCGGCGGCTGAAGGCGGCGCGCTGACTGCCCGCCGCCTTCTCGTAGGGATCACCTGATCGGGAGCCTGCCGGCGTCGAAGCTATTTGACGTGCTTCTCGATCGTCGATCGGCTTGGGATCGTGCCGGGATCGGTCCCATTCCGGCGCTTGCGTGCCTTGTCGATCCACTTGCCGGCCGTCTCCTCGGCGAAGCGCTTCCAATCCTTGCCCTTGTCCTTGATATTGCCCGCATCGCGCTTCGGCGGCTCGATGACAGGCGGCTTGGCGATGATCTTACCGGTCTTCGGCAACACAACGCGCTTTTTGGGCTTGTCGTCGAGCGCGGCGTCCTTACGGGGCTTGATCACCTTGGGCGGGAGTGTCTGCTTACCCGTCGGTGCCGCGCTCGGGGCCAAAGCGGTCTTGCCTTTTGAGCTGAGGCCAGTCGCAGCCTTGCGGCCGGGCTTGGGCTTCGTTGTCTTCGGCGGGGCGTCTTTGACCAGCGCCTCGCGTGTAAAGATCGGGGCCGGGTCGATGGATGGTGGTTCGGCAACGAAGGGGAATGCTTCGTCGAAGCCGAAGCCCTGGGCACCATCGAGGCTCGCCCAGCGGAATGGCTTGCCGATCTCGCCTTCGTCGTTGACGAGGATCATCTTGCCCGGCTCATCCAGAACACGGCAAGTTCCGCGGACATTGCAGACCTTCACTCCGCCCTCGTGAAGCAGAATCCAGCTCGTGCCGTTGTCCTGATTGAAAACATCGAAGATCGTCCCGCGCACCGTGATGGACGCATTGGGGACACGCACCACGTAGCTTGGTTTCGACGCGACGCCGGTTATGAAGCGGAACGCGCCTTTGGCGAGATCGACGACAATGTTGCCGTCCTTTCTGTCAGAATCATAGACGAACCGGTCGAGAACCATGCGCGCGCCGGGCCCAAGTGCGAGCTTGGTGTCGTCCGCAAGGCGGAACTCGCTGCGCGCGTCGCTGGCGGCCTCGATCAGCTCGTTCTGGCGCACACCATCACCCAGGCCGAGATTGCGGCGCTCGGCGGATAGCTCCGCTGTCACGAGGTTGACGACCGACACTGTGGTGCCGATGTCTCCAGATGATGCGGCCCACGCTATTGCGGGCGCGCCTGCGGCGATCGTTGCCGCGCATAGAACCAATGTAAGCTGTCGCATCGGCGACCTCCCTTCCAAAGAAACGATTTCGGTTTGCAGCCGCTGGCTGGCTCCATCGGCTTCGCCTTGCGTGCGCTCTGAGGTGGCGGACCCACGGGTCAGCGCACGAACGAACTCGGCCGATTGTGCGAGAGCTTGCCAGATCGCCTGAGGTGGGGCTGTTCCCGGCGGAACACGGGGGATTGCGCAGAGGGTAGGGCGCGAGCGGGGAAGGGGTCAGAAGTGTCGTGCAGCCCCAATGACCCGATATTTCTACAGAGGGCGCTTGGCTTTTTTAACTGATCCCGAACGCGGCGACGACGGGGGCGTGGTAGGAGCCTGCGATGTTGCGGGTGCGTCCAAAGCCGACGAGTTCGTCGCCCAGGGTTTCGTTGTGGACTTCGATCCCGCGGAAATGACCAAGCACCGCGGGGCTTACAAGGATGTGGTCGAGCATTTGAGGCCGGCCGTGATGGAGCGTGCTGAAGCGCCGGTCTTGCGGCAGACCACGGTCGAGCACCGTGAGTGCGCGCGGTGCCAGAAGCCCATTGCCCGTGTCCTCGTCGGCGCCTACCAGGATTTTCAGCGGCGTCTCATGATCCTCTGCATTGAAATCCCCAGCGACAAGGATCATCCGCCCCTCATCCTCATCGAGCAGGCGATCGATGTCGATGCGGGCTTCGAGTGCCTGCGCTGCCCGTTTCCAAGCAGAAAGGACGTAACCCTCGGCCCAGGCCGCGGTCGACTTCCAGACGAAGGGTGCCGACTTCTGGCCAGGGATTGGCATGGCCAGCGGCGCTCTCAGATGCACGTTGATGACGGTGATGGTCTGCCCGCCGGGAAGTGCAATGTCGCAGGCAAGATACGGCCTGTCGAAGGCGATTGCGGAGGGCGCCACAGACGGGGGATCTGCGGTCAGCATCCGATAGGACAGGGCGGGAACGAGGTCGTTATGAACTGAGCGCACCTGCGTGATGGGCCAGCGTGACAGCGTCACGAGATTGTGGACGTCGGCCACACCGTGGGCTGCCGTGCTTGAGGAAACAGCGCGCGCAAAGCCCGCATAGGGCGTGCGATCGAGCAGCATGTCGAGAGCCAGCAGCTTGCGTTCTGTCTGTCCTTCCAGATGCTGACCATTGACCTCCTGCAGACACAGGATATCGGCTTCCAGCCGTTGCAATTGCGGCCTCAAGACCGCGATCCGCGCCTCGATCGGAATGCCAGCCTTTGGCGGAAGATCAAGGCTCTCCAGATTGAATGTCGCAACGCGCATCCTGATCCATCCATCACAGCGGGACGGGAGTGTCGCGGCCGCCGGTCGATGCGGCCGCCCGGGTCATGGCGGGGCCGACTGCCGAAGCGAAAGAATGAATGCGGCCAGCGCATGCATCTCGTCCTGAGTGAGCTGATGGTTGGGCATCATCGGCGGAATTGATTCCAGCCAGGCGACCACGCCTTGGATGGTCTGATCCGGGCGCTCCGCCACGGCGCTGAATGCGGGGATGCCGTAAGGTCCGGATTTTTCGCCCTGCCCCTCGTTCATGTGGCATTGCGCGCACAAGCGCTCCGCAAGGCGCTGTCCTTTGCCCACATCGTCGGCATGCCCGGTGCCGGCCGGCATGAGAACGATCGACACAGCCAGAACAATTGGGAGGATGCGGGATGGTCCCTTCACGTGCGACATCTCCTGGCCCAGACGACTGAGGGAGCAACTGCGAATTCACCCCAGTCTACACTCGGCGCGCGGCCGGAAGCTAACCTAAATGAAGTCCTCATTCCTCCTGGATGCTCTCCAAATAGTGTGTGAGCTGCAAAACGCGCAGATGCGCCTGATGGAAGCCGCGTTTGAAATCGTCGCGCCGCAGACGGCTGATGAATTCCGGCATGTGCATCGTGTCGTGACCTTCGACGGTCTTCTCGCCCGCGATGACTTCAAATGCCCGCCAGAACGGGAATTGGCCGTCATTGTTGCGCGCAATGGTGGTGAGATCCCCCGGCGGCTTGAAAAGCTTCTGGCCGAGTTCGCCTCCCCCGCGCCCATCGACACCATGGCAGGCGGCGCAGTGCTCGGTGTACTCGTCTTTGCCTTCCTTCAATATCTCGGCGCGGGCTCCGGTTTGAGCGGCGGCTGAACGCGCGAGGACGACACCACTTATCAGTGCGAGCACGACGGCCCACATCACACCGCGAGACAGTCTTGTGCTGTAAGGACGATTGCTGTGTGAGTCAAAATTCCGGTCGGCTTGGCTTCGCATGGCCGGCAGGTCCTCATTTCTTTTGGTTTGCGACTGATGATGACATGGGTTTGCAACGTAGCGCCGGCAAGGGATGGCTGCCTGCGCATCTGCCCTGTGCGCGCTCTAATCCACATCCGAATGCGCGCCACGTCATCGCCTCAAGTCTGATTTCGATCAGGACGTCAGCGTGCGGCCGGGCACAAGGGCCTCCCTGATGTGCGATTGCGCATCCACCAAGTCATCTGAACAGACATCGAGTGCTATCAACGCAGCACGGGCGCAGATGGCACCGCCCGATGCGGGAGTGTTTCAGGCGCGTGCGGACGCGGAGCGGTGTCATGCGCGAGTTATGATCGGAACATAGGAATTTTAGCGCGCACTCCGGGCACGCTGCAGGGGAGATGGCGCACCTGCTGATGAAGTGATGGGGCTAGGAGAGGGTAGCCATCATGCTCAATGTCGATCCGTCAGGACTTGTCGATTTCAAGATTCATCTGGGTCCATTTCCAAAACACGACCAACGCAATGGCGTGAAGATTGAGGTGTGCGATGTCAACTTCTGGTATGGCGAAAAGCACGCCCTGAAAGACGTGACCATCCCGCTCCACCATCGTGAGGTGACGGCCTTCATCGGCCCCTCGGGGTGTGGCAAGACCACCTTGCTGCGCTGTCTCAACCGCAGCCATGACTTTGTTCCCGGTGCACGTTTGAAAGGAACGATCCTTCTCGACGGAGAGGACATCAACGCGCCCGATCTCGATCCGCCGAATTTGCGTCGCCGATTTGGCTGGATCGCACAGAAGCCCAATCCGTTTCCATTCTCCGTCTATAAAAATGTTGCCTACGGTCCGAGGATCCACGGGTTGGTAACGAAGAAGGCCGAGACTGATCACCTCGTCGAGGAATGCCTGGTGCGAGTCGGGCTATGGGACGAGGTCAAGGATCGGCTCCGTCAACCGGGCACAGATCTGTCGGGTGGGCAGCAGCAGCGTCTGTGTGTGGCCCGCGCAATTGCCTATCGTCCCGAGGTCCTGCTGATGGACGAGCCAGCCTCCGCGCTCGATCCGATTGCGACGGCAATACTGGAAGAACTGATCGACGAACTTCGTGCGACCCATACGATCGTCATCATCACGCACAACATGCAGCAGGCGGCGCGCGTCTCGCAGCGGGTTGCGGTGTTTCACCTGGGACGGCTGGTCGAGTATGGTGATACGTCCGATATCTTCGTGAGGCCGAAACACGAAATATCACAGGCTTACATCACGGGCCGGTTCGGATAGATTGCGGATCGCCGGTGTTGACGGCGCAGTTGCTGCGGAATGAGCGGGTGCCGTTCCGGACGGCGAGTTGGTGCATGCGAAAGATCGTGTTGCTTGTGTCCGGCTGGACGACGATCGGCGCGGGGCTCGTGTTCCTGCCGCTACCAACACCTTTCGGCGTGCCGATGCTTCTGGTGGGGGGAAGTCTTGTTCTGATGGCTGATCCCGCAGCCCGGGGATACGTCCGCTCGTGGCGCGCACGCTATCCGAAGTTGAGCGAGAGAATGGCGCGGTTCGAGCCGATGCTGCCACGGCGGTTGCGCGCGGTGCTCCGGCTGACCCACCCTGGTCGCGGAGCGCGTGATCGGAACGGCACGTGAGGCAGCCAGGTCCGCAGTTACGCCGCGGTCAGCTTGTTCATCACATCATCCGAAATTTCGAAGTTGGCGAAAACGTTCTGCACGTCGTCATCATCTTCCAGGGCCGCAATCAGCTTGAAGATGGATTGCGCGGCATCCTCATCAACAGCCGTGGTCAGATTGGGCTTCCAGACCGACTTGACGTTGTCTGCTTCGCCGAGCTTGCCTTCAAGTGCTCCAGCAACCGTCCCCAGCGTGTCGAATGAGCAGGTGATGAGATGGCCGTTCGCATCGGAGTGGACGTCATCGGCGCCCGCCTCGATGGCCGCTTCAAGAACGCTATCGGGGGATCCGACTTCAGCTTTGTAGGAGATCTCGCCGACGTGGATGAACATGTGGCTGACCGCGCCTGTCGCGCCCAGATTGCCGCCGTACTTGCTGAAGACGGAGCGCACCACGCCACCTGTGCGATTGCGGTTGTCCGTCAGGGTCTCGACGATGATCGCAACACCACCGGGCGCGTAGCCCTCATAGCGGACGGGCTCGTAGGCCTCGCTGTCTCCACCAAGAGCCTTCTTGATGGCGCGTTCGATATTATCTTTGGGCATGTTTTCTGCACGCGCGCTTTGAATGGCGAGCCGCAGCCGCGGGTTCATCTCGGGATCTGGGCTGCCGTTTTTTGCCGCCACGGTGATCTCACGGGCGAACTTCGTGAACATCTTGGCCCGGGCTGCATCTTTGCGGCCCTTTTTGTGCATGATGTTCTTGAATGCTGAGTGGCCGGCCATTCCCGTGATCCTGTGGTTGAGCTCAAACGACGGTGCGGTTGCGGTTGTCTCCGAGGCCCTGATGCGAGGTCAAGCGCCCATGTTGGGCCCGCGTTAACCATTTGTTAACCAATTGGGCGAAAGAGTTAATACTACGAGGGTGATTCGTTAGCCCTCCACCCGGCCGCTGGAGCTGCCCAGCAGGCGGCCGCAGAACAGGTCTGTTGCGCCTGTTTCCCGATGAGGATCATCCCTCCTCATCACTCGCCTAGCGGAAGTTTCTCTCGACTGACCCAGTGCAGCGGCTCGGATGGCTCTAAAGAGCCA
>CAZZPH010000104.1:0-1379 GCA_964655725.1 uncultured Hyphomicrobium sp. | reverse complement strand
GGACCCGGTAGACACGCAGCAAGCCTGCATATGCCTTCCGCGGTTCGATCGCGCGTGGCAAACCGAGCCACCGAGCCGCAAACTTTTGGCCCACAGCGCAAGGCCCGTTGCGTCGTCGATTTCAACCGCGAGACCACAGATTGTAGCGGGTCCGTCCGCCGGCTCGAAGCGCTCGCGCGGAATTCGCGTCAGGAAGCGATTGACGGGCTCTTGCGGGTCCATGCCCAGAACCGAATTGTAATTCCCGCACATCCCCGCATCCGACATGTAGGCTGTGCCGCCAGGAAGGACCCGCTCGTCGGCGGTCGGCGTGTGGGTATGTGTACCGACGACCGTGCTGACGCGCCCGTCGAGGAAGAGACCGAGTGCCTGCTTCTCGCTCGTCGCCTCGGCGTGGAAGTCGATCAGGATCGCATCGGCGCCCTGCTTCAAAGCGCAGGCGGTGATTTCATTGTCGATCGCGCGGAACGGGCAGTCGATCTCGTTCATGAATACGCGCCCCAGGGCGTTGACGACGAGGACGTCCGCACCGTTGCGTGCGCGGATGAGCGTGGCCCCGCGTCCGGGCGTACCCGGCGGCAGATTGAGCGGGCGGACGAGCCGCGGTTGGCGGTTGATAAAAACGAGGGCGTCCTTCTGGTCGAAGGCATGATTGCCGAGGGTCACGGCATCGGCGCCTGCATCGATGAGATCCTCCAGGATCGCCTCGGTGATGCCAAATCCGCCGGCTGAGTTCTCCGCGTTCACAACGACGACGTCGAGGCGGTAGCGCTCGCGCAGGGATGGGAGTGCGTCGATGACGGCCTTGCGGCCAGAACGCCCAACGAGATCACCCAAAAATAAGAGCCGCATTCAAGCCCCGCGTTCACGATCCGCAGCGGTAAGGGCCAGACGGCGTCACGACCCAATCGAGACGCTCGTCATAATCCGCATGAGGAACCGCGTCGACCCTTTGTTCATCGAATGCGAGGCCGACCGCTACGATGGGCTTGATGGCTCTGAGCCGCGCCAGCGTGCGATCGTAGAAGCCTCCCCCGTAACCAAGACGATAACCTGCTTGGTCGAAGGCGAGGAGTGGGCCCAGCACCACATCGGGCTCCACTGCGGGGGCGGTTTCGAGCGGTTCGCGGATGCCCCACATCACCTCGCGCAGGGGGTCCCCCGGCTTCCACGCCCTGAAAAGCAGAGGCTGACCTTTCGCGACCATGACCGGCAGGCATAGCCCGAATCCTTGCGCATCAAGGCGCTCCATCAGCGGCAGGGGATCGATCTCTTGTCCGATTGCGAGAAATCCCGAAACCCATCCAGGCGGTGTTCGTCCGCAAAACCCCAGTCCGATCCCGGCAATGCTGGCGGACGCGCTCGTGCCATGTGTGGCG
>CAZZPH010000103.1:8152-8519 GCA_964655725.1 uncultured Hyphomicrobium sp. | reverse complement strand
TCTGCGCTGGTGCAACTATGTGGTCAGCATGGCAGACGACATCAAATTCGCCGGCACGCAAACGTATGTGGCCACACCCGACCTCAAGGTCGCAGTCAACGCCGCTATCACACTCGAGCGCCCGCTGCTCATAAAGGGGGAGCCTGGTACGGGAAAGACGGTTCTGGCGCTGGAGGTTGCCCGCGCCATCGGCGCACCAATCATCGAGTGGCATATCAAGTCGACGACCAAAGCCCAGCAGGGGCTCTATGAGTACGACGCAGTATCGCGCCTGCGCGACAGTCAGCTCGGCGACGCGCGGGTCAGCGATATTGCCAATTACATCAAGCGCGGCAAGCTCTGGGAGGCCTTCGCCTCCGACGAGAAG
>CAZZPH010000103.1:0-8142 GCA_964655725.1 uncultured Hyphomicrobium sp. | reverse complement strand
CGGCCGGTGCTGCTGATCGACGAGATCGACAAGGCCGATATCGAGTTTCCCAACGACCTATTGCAGGAGCTCGACCGCATGGAGTTCCACGTCTACGAGACGAACGAGATGATCAAGGCGCGCCAGCGGCCCATCGTCATCATCACCTCGAATAATGAAAAGGAGCTTCCGGACGCGTTCCTGCGCCGCTGCTTTTTCCATTTCATCAAGTTTCCCGATGCGGACACCATGGAACGCATCATCGAGGTGCATTTCCCAGGGCTCAAAGGGCGGCTGGTGTCGGAGGCACTGCGCATTTTCTATGATATGCGCGACGTGCCGGGCCTGAAGAAGAAGCCTTCGACGTCGGAGCTTCTCGACTGGCTGAAGTTATTGCTCAGCGAGGATATCGATCCAGCCATCTTGAAGGAGACCGACGGGCGCAAGCTCATTCCGCCGCTCGCCGGGGCGCTCCTGAAGAACGAGCAGGATGTCCACCTTTTCGAGCGCATCGCCTTCATGAGCCGGAGGAAGGGCGAGTGAGCGCGCGCGTGTACGGGCACCCAGGCAACGCATGGAGTGGACGATGACGCTGGAAGTACGGACTGGCGGCTGCCAGTGCGGTGCCGTCCGCTACCGCATCACAGGACGCCTCGGCGATGCCTCGGTGTGCCATTGCCGCATGTGCCAGAAGGCGTTCGGGAACTTTTATGCGCCGCTGGTTTCACTGGGGGAGGCGACACTCGACTGGACGCGGGGTGCGCCGAAACGCTTCGCATCGTCCAACTTCGCAAAGCGCGGGTTCTGTGGCGATTGTGGAACACCCCTGACGTACGAGGCGCCGGATGGAATTGCGCTCGCCATCGCAACATTCGACCAACCAGCCGGACTTGCCCCGGCAGTCCAATTCGGCGTTGAAGGCAAAGTCCCCTTCGTCGATACGATTCCATCGCTGCCGCAGCGCCACACGATGGACGACATCACCGCTGCACCGTTTCTCGGTGACGTCGTTTCGAACCAGCACCCGGATCACGACACCGATCGATGGCCGCAGGCGTGACAAAGCCCCGGCAGACCTTGCGCACCATCGACGATCTGGTGAGCGCACAGTTGATCCCGCAGCAGCGCAGTGGGGCCCTCGGCGCCGTCGCTGCGCGCTATGCCATCGCTGTCACCGCAGACATGGCAGCCCTGGTCGATGCCTCGGCATCCGACGACCCCATCTCGCGCCAATTCGTTCCCGATGCGCGAGAATTGCGACATTATCCCGAGGAGAGTGCCGATCCGATTGGCGATGACTTAAAGAGCCCGGTTCCAGGACTTGTGCACCGCTACCCGGATCGTGTGCTTCTCAAAGTTGTCGGCATCTGCCCGGTCTATTGCCGGTTCTGCTTCCGGCGCGAAATGGTGGGACCCGATGCCGGACGCTCCCTGACGCCAGGCGAGATCGCGGCTGCCTTCGACTACATCAGGCAGCACAACGGGATCTTCGAGGTCATCCTGACGGGCGGCGATCCGCTGATGCTCTCGCCAAGGCGCATCGGTGAGGTGATGAGCGCGCTGTCGGCAATTCCCCATGTCAAAATCGCTCGTTGGCACACCAGAGTTCCCGTGGTCGCGCCCGATACCGTCACGACGGAGATGGTCGCCGCACTCCGCGATCCCCGCCTGGCGACATTTCTCGGCCTTCACGCCAATCACCCGCGGGAGTTGAGCGGTGATGCGCGCCGGGCCATTGCGCGGCTTGTCGATGCGGGCATTCCCGTGCTCAGCCAGAGCGTGCTTCTCGCGGGCGTCAATGATGATGCGGACACGCTCGAAGCCCTGATGCGCCGCTTCGTTGAGAACCGCATCACGCCTTATTACCTGCATCACGGCGACCTGGCACCTGGAACGGCGCATTTCCGGGTGCCGATTGCCCGGGGGCTCGAGATCATGCTGGAACTTGACCGCAGGCTCACTGGTATCGCCCGTCCCGACTACGTGCTCGATCTGCCGGGGGCACATGGCAAAGTCTCGCTCCTGTCAGCCAACGTGCGCCGGGTTGGCGAGGGTTACGAAATCACCGACCGGAACGGCCAGGTCCATCTCTATCGCGACGTTCTCCCACTTGCCGGGTGACATGCCGGATCTTGCGCGTTTTGTCGTGAGATTAACGAGACCTTTGGGTCGATGTGGCTAGTGTCGGATCATGTTCCACGTTGTCCGAACCGTTCCTGCACTGGCGATCCTCCTGCTCTTGCTGGGGACTTTGGAGCAGGCACATGCCTGCCCTATGCCGCCGCCGCCTGTCCGTTCCCTCGATATGGGCCGGTACTACACAGATCCGGCCGGGACGCGGATCGATCCGGACCGTCTGGCCGCCCAGCGCCGGGCAGCTGAACCGGTTCGCTCCTGGCTGACACATGTCGTTCGCGATGCGGATTCCTCGCGGCGCCAGTCCACCCCGTCCCTCAACGTCTATCGTGCGAAGTGCGCCCTTGAGTGGCTGGATGCTTGGGCGGGGCAGGGCGCACTTCTGGACACGATGGCGTCGAAACAGGCCGAGGCCGAGCGCCGCTGGACGCTTGCGGGGGCAGCACTTGCCTATCTCAAGGTTAGAAGCCACGCGAGCTCTGATCAGCGGGCCGTGATTCAACGTTGGCTGACTGTGTTGGCAAGCCGCGCTCAGGCCGCGTTCCATGCCGGCGGCTCCAAACACAACAACCATGCCTACTGGCTCGGCCTGGGGCTTGGCGCGACGGCGATCGCGACGGGTTCCGACGGGATGTGGCGCTCTGCACGCGCCATCCTCGCTGAAGCCATGACGCAGATTACGGGGGAGGGCACGCTACCCCTGGAGATGCAGCGCGGCTCTCGAGCGCTCCACTACCATGCCTTCGCGGCGATGCCACTGGTCACCCTGGCGTTTCTGTCTGAGGCGCGTGGAGACATGCTGACAGGTGATGAGACCGGCGCCCTCGATCGCCTTGTCCGCGCCACGGCCGAAGGGTTGGCCGATCCGGAAAAGTTCGATGGACAGACCGGCATCCGCCAGGAGCGTCCCGTCCGGCCAGGGTCGGGATGGTTGCCGTTGTACGATCGTTGGCGCGGCGCACAGATCTCCGACATGGCCCCTGAGATGCCGGCGGATCACCGTTGGCTCGGGGGCAACGTGCTGCTGCTGTGGGCACTTTTTGGCGATGGCTCGATGGGGCCGTGACGGACGCCGGGCGCAGGGGTCGACAAATCCATGCGATTTGATCCGATCCACATTGCCGGATCAGACTTAGCGTGTCAGAGTGCCGCGGCCTATAGCTCTCGGCCGGCCTCGATGCCGGCCCGGTTCGCCTTGTCCGCAGTTGGTCTCGGACACCAAAGGCGGCCGGAAAATCAGCACAATTCACCCCGACGGAGGACGCCTAATGAATGAGCAGCTGAAGTCTGAGACCTTCTTCGGCGCCTGCCCACACGACTGCCCCGATACCTGCGCCATGATCTACGAAGCCCGCGACGGCAAACTCGTCGATGTGCGCGGCAACAAGGATCACCCGATGACGCGCGGCGGGCTTTGCGTCAAGCTCAAGGACTTCCACGACCACCACGCCAATCCGGATCGGCTGATGTATCCGCTGCGGCGGGTGGGACCCAAGGGCTCGGGCCCGAACGGCGGCAATACGTTCGAGCGAATTTCCTGGGACGAGGCGATCTCGGAGATCGGCAAGCGCTGGCGCGATATTATTGCCAAATACGGATCTCAGGCCATCATGCCCCAGAGCTATCTGGGCAACATGGGTCTGGTGCAAGGCATCAATTCCGGGGATCCATTCTTCAACCGGCTGGGCTCGACGGTCAACGAAAAGACCTACTGCACTTCGGGCTCCTCGACTGCATGGCTGCTCACCTATGGTCCGACGGGCGGGGTGGATCCGGAAAGCTTCGTCCATGCGAAGTATATCGTCATCTGGGCGTGCAACTCGATCTCCACCAACCTGCATCACTGGCCCTTCGTGCTCGAGGCGCAGAAGCGCGGCGCCAAAGTTGTCGTGATCGACAGTTATCGTTCGCGCACGGCCAAGGCTGGCGACTGGCACATCTGCCCCAAGCCCGGCACCGATGGCGCGCTGGCCCTCGGCATCATCAATTCGATGATTGAGCAGGGCCTCGTCGATCAGGATTATGTCGACCAGTACGTACATGGATTCCCTGAGTTGAAGGAGCGTGCGGCTGATTTCACACCGCAGTACGTGGAGCGCATCACGGGCGTCAAAGCGGCCGACGTCGTCAAGTTCGCGCGCGAATTCGCAACCGCTCAACCCTCCGTCATCCGTATCGGCGTTGCCATCGAGAGATCGGCAGGCGGTGCACAGGCCGCACGCGCGATCTATGCGATCCCGGCGCTGGCGGGCTCATGGCGCCATGTCGGAGGCGGCATGCTGCAGCTTCCGCTGTGGGATTTCCCCGTGGACTGGGTGAAGGCGGCGCGGCCCGATTGGATCAAGCCCGGCACGCGGGTCGTCAACAACCTGCGCCTCGGTCAGGCACTGACGGGAGAGATGAAACTCGATCCTCCCATCATGAGCCTCTTTGTCTTCTGCACCAATCCCGTCATCCAATCGCCGGAGACCAACAAGATCGTCGCGGGTTTGCGGCGCGATGACCTCTTCACGGTGGTTGCAGAACACTTCCTGACGGATACGGCCAAGTATGCCGACATCGTCCTGCCTGCGGCCATGGCGGGCGAGGCCGAGGACATGATGTGGTCATGGGGACACTTCTACTTCACCTACAACCAGAAGGCTGTCGATCCGCCGGGCGAATGCCTGCCGACGTCCGAGATGTGGCGGCGGCTCGCAAAGGAAATGGGCTTCGACGATCCGGTCTTCCAGATGAGCGATAGTGAATTGTGCGCCGCCTACATCAACTGGGACGATCCCAAGATGGGCGGGATCGACATGGAGTATTTCAAGACCCACGGTTACTACAAGATCGATGTTGGCTCCGCCGACACCCGCATTCCGCACAGCGATGGAAAATTTCCCACGCCGTCGGGCAAGGTCGAGCTCCTGCTCCACGATGCCAAGAACTTTGTCGCCGGGCCCTTCCGAGCCATGTACGATGGCGAGCAATCCGGCGAGCCGATTGATCCGCTACCGGGCTATGTCGCTCCGCGCGAATCGCCCGAGACCAATCCGGAACAGGCGAAGCAATTCTCGCTCA
Organism: uncultured Hyphomicrobium sp.; assembly: GCA_964655725.1. Taxonomy (GTDB): domain Bacteria; phylum Pseudomonadota; class Alphaproteobacteria; order Rhizobiales; family Hyphomicrobiaceae; genus JAGVSR01. Next base: position 2,964 of record CAZZPH010000103.1, on the reverse strand, counting down.
ACATCATATCGCCCAAGAGCCACGCATTCCTGAACTCGTGCTATGCCAACGAGCCCCACAAGATTAAGGCTCAAGGCGAGCAGTTCGTGCTGATCTCGCCGGAGGACGCCGAACGGCGCTCCATCCGCGAGGGGGATCCCGTGCGCGTTTACAACAATCGCGGGGATTTCGAAGGCGTGGCGCGCATCACCGACGACGTCAATCCCGGCATCGTGGTTGCCACGCTCGGCTACTGGCGCTCGCTCAATCGATCGGATGGATCGGTGAACTCGATCTCATCGGATGCGTGGAGCGGACTGGGACGTGCACCGACGTTCTCTGACAATCTCGTCGAGGTCGTGCGCGTCAACTGAGACGACGACCGGATCGGCCCGCCGCTTCAGGATCAAGCGCGGCGGGCCGAGCGGCTGTTCGACCTTCCTCCCTGATGCCATCCGTTTTTATCTGACCGTTGATAAGCCCCCTCCGGCGAGATTGCGAAGCTTGCCGGATTGCTTGCGGGAATGCTTGCCGTTGTTGGGTATCGGGTGTTTCCGTCAAAGCTTAATTTGAGCTAGGTTCACCATCGGTGCCGCACGCCGGCTCCTCGTCCATTCCACATCTCATTTTACGGAGCGCAGGCACATGAGAGATCAGGTGGAGAGCGATGTGCCGTTTCTCGATAGCGTTCTAGCGCACATGAACGGGTTTCTCTACCGCTGTCACGCCGATTCCGATTTCACCATGCTGGAGTTGACCACCGGCTTTCAGCGCACGACTGGCTTTGACGAAGCCGACATCCTCGGCAACAGGGTGCGCTCGTTCGCCTCGCTCATTCATCCCGAAGATCTCGCCGCGGTCGATGCAGCCGTTGTGACAGGATTGGAGCAACGTACGAACTGGACGATCAACTACCGCCTACTGCACACGTCAGGCCACTACATCTGGGTGCACGAGGATGGGGGCGGGGTCTGGCATCCTGAACGGGGGCTCGTCTATCTGGAAGGCGTGATCTTCAATATCGAACGGCTTTATGCGAGCCTGATGAACCAGTTCTCGGCGCCACCTAGGTCCGCAAGCGGTTGAACACCGCCGGCGGCCGGCTATCCGCGCTGCTGGGATTTGGCCTGCTCGTACAGAGGCACAACGGCCGGCAGGTTCTTCTCGATGGTGGAGATGCGCGTCGTGCTGGAGGGATGCGTCGAGAACCATTCCATCGGCGCGCCCTGCTGTGCGGCCGCCATCTTTTTCCATAGTGATACGCCCGCGGCCGGATTGTAGCCGGCCCGCGCCGCAAGCTCCAGGCCGACGAGGTCGGCGTCGGTCTCGTCGTCACGGGAGAACTTCAATGACAGCAGGCCGGCGCCTGATTTGACGACCTCGCCTGCCGTTCCTCCGACCATCGTAGACAGTGCTTCGGACCCGATTTTCGTCAATGTGCCCTTGGCAACCTGCTCGCGTCCGTGTTCGCGCAGCGCATGCGCCATCTCGTGGCCCATGATGACGGCGACCTCGTCGTCGGTCAGCTTCAGTTTCTCCAGGATGCCCGTGTAGAAGGCGATCTTGCCACCCGGCATACAGAAGGCATTGATTTCGCCGGAACGGATGAGGTTGATTTGCCAGTTCCATTGGCGCGCACGGGAATTGAAGCGCGCTGCCTCGGGAACGATGCGCCCTGCGATGGTTCGCAAGCGCACCAGTTGAGCATCGCCCTCCGGGGCGAGTATGCCCTTTTCAGCGGCCTTCTGCAGCAGGCCTGCGTACTGCTGATCGGCCGCTCGCTCCAGCTCTTCGGCGGGTACGATCTTGCGCAGTTGGGAGGGGTCCCCGACGTTGACGCCTTCACCCGGTGTGATCGTGCCCTGGCCTGCGCATGCGCTGAGCAATCCCGCGGCTAGTACGCCGCCAACCCAGAGTCCGCAGATGATGGGCCGCGGCCGATTGGAGTTCGGTGACATGCGTTATCTCCGGGCGTGACGGTGACGACCGCCTCCATATCGCGCTTCATTGAGAGGGTCAGCCGTCTTTGCCCCAGAAAATAGCCCCTGGTTGGGCAAAACTCCTAGATCGGCAGCAGTACATGTGGATTGAGAGCGCTGGGAGGAGGCGAGGGTCCGCACCCGAAGCGGCCAGCAACGGCAGGTGAGGTGTCACATCGCCGGGAGATTGCGGGCCTTGTCGCGACCGACAAGCTTGTCCAGACCCGTGGTCCCTGACAGGTTCGCACCGTCGAAATCCGCGTCCGTCACGTCTGCTCCCGTCAGATCGGACCCCGACAGATCGGCGCGCGACAGATCGGCGTGATGCAGGCGCGCCCCTTTGAGTGCGGCCCCCTTCAGGCTGGCAAAGCGAAACGAGACGTATGTCAGATCGGAACCGGTGAGATTGGCATCATCGAGATTGGCGCCCTCCAGTTCGGTTCGGAATAGATCCTCGATAAACCCCGTCTTGCTGAAGGGGGCCAGTGAGGCGCCCTCCAGGTCCGCCTTGGAAAAGTCCACCCGGCTCAACTGACCGAAGACTTTCGCGCGCTTAAGGTTGGCACCCTTGAAGCTCGGCGTGGCGTCCTGACTGGGGGTGCGCCCCTGCGAGGTTGCCGGTCTCAGCATGCTGATCCCCGAAAGATTGGCACCGTCGAAGCGTGTTCCGATGATGTTGACGCGATCGAGATTGGAAGCGGAGAGATCAGCTCCGGACAAGTCGGCGCCGGAAAGGTTTGCCCCGAACAGACGGGCGTTGGAGAGCCTGATGCCCTTGAAGTCGATGAGCGACAGATCGAGGCCTTCGAGATCACCGCCTGACATGTCGAGGGGTTCGGACCGCTCCGCCTTGTAGAGCTTGGCGGTCAGGTCACGTGCCGAGATGTCAGCAGCGTTGGCCCAGCAGGGCGCAAGCGTCCCAAGCAGGACCGCCAGCCCCTGAGGGATCTTGGAAACGCGGGTTCGATTCATGATGACAACCCTCACGCCTCATCTGCATTGGCTA
>CAZZPH010000102.1:0-8644 GCA_964655725.1 uncultured Hyphomicrobium sp. | reverse complement strand
GCCGTCCGCAATCACGCCGCCGAGCACCCGCTGACATCGCCCGGTGAAGCCGACCTTACCGCGCACGTGAACTTCGCCGCTCTCGCCGGCTCGTTCTCCGCAGCGGGGTTTGACGTCGATGGTCCTGTCACGCAGGCGGAGTTCCTGGGCCGGCTCGGCATTGTCGAGCGCGCGTCCCGGTTGATGAGCGCCAACCCCGGCAAGGCCGGCGCGATCGAAATGGCGGTCGCCCGCCTGATTGCCCCCCAAGGCATGGGCACGCGATTCAAAGTGCTGGGCGTACGTTCCAAGGGACTGTCGGCGCTGCCCGGACTTGACCCTGCAGCGGCCTAGAGCCCGCCCATTTGTGTTCTATCCTGTCATTGGATACTGATCAGGACGTCGACGGCCAACTCTAGAGGCACGATGCTCGCTCCCCTGACAGCTCCGTCGCTCGCTGCGATGACGGGCATCCGCCATGGCTTCTTCACGCGCCTGGGCGGCGTCTCCGAGGGACTGTATGCGGGCCTCAACTGCGGATTGGGGTCGAATGACGACCCGGAGCGCGTGTTGCAGAACCGGGGGCGCGTCGCGGTTCATCTCGGTGCAGCACAACCCGAAGTCGTCACCGTGTACCAGATCCACAGCGCAACGGCCGTCACCATCGATCGGCCCCTCGACCGGGCGCATCTGCCCAAGGCAGACGCCGTCGTCACCCGCACACCCGGGCTGGCGATTGGCGTGCTGACAGCCGACTGCACACCGGTCCTGTTCGCCGATCCGGAGGCAAAGGTCGTCGCGGCGGCGCATGCCGGGTGGCGGGGTGCGGTTCAGGGCGTGCTTGCGGCCACAGTCCAAGAGATGGAGCGGCACGGAGCCCGGCGCGACCGCATGATTGCCGCCATCGGCCCGACGATCAGCCAGGAGGCCTATGAGGTCGGCCCCGACTTTGAGACCGAGTTTTTGACTTTAGAGCCTGACAACGCTCGCTTTTTTGTCCGTCGGGATGCCGCCTCCCGAGCCCATTTCGACCTGCCGGGCTACGTCGCCCAGGACTTGGCTTCGCTCGGCCTTGCCCATATCGAGCGGGTCAATCCGTGCACCTACGAAAACGAATCACTTTTTTTCAGCTTCAGGCGCACCACGCATAGGAACGAGCCCGATTACGGCCGTCAAATCTCTGCCATCGTTGTGACTTAACTGCACAATCCACAGGTGCGCGCTCGTCCAGAGGGGCTCGGTTAGGCACTTTCCCAGGTTTGTCGCCCGACCGGCTTGCCGCTCGGGTCCTGCTCAGGGTAGGCAAAGTGCGAGTGGGTACCGGTGGAGAGAAAAATCGAGGGCCGCATAGTCAGTACGACGGCCGCCGGAGAACAGCGGGTCAAACGAGGGGGACGTCATCGTGACGACCATTGATCGTGCTGCGGCGTGGAGCGTCCGGGGATCGGCCGCGCGGGCAGCTCTTATTGTCATCACCGCATTCGGCCTCGCGGGATGCGAAACCGGAAGCAACTTGTTCGGTTCTGCGGGCACGCCGGAGGCTGCCAACATCGCCGAGCAAACTCCGCCGGCCGCTTCCCAGCGTGCCAAAATGGCGATCGCGCCGATCGTCGGGCCTCCTGATGCCACATCTCAAGCCCTTCAAACTCAGGTTGCATCGGCGCTTGAGCGCCAGGGCGTGAGCGTGGCCAAACAGAGCACCGATCCGGCCGAGTACACGCTGCGGGGCTATGTGGTCGCCGCTAAGGAGCGTGCCTCCACGAAGGTCTCCTACATTTGGGACGTGACGGATCCGAGCGGCAAACGCGTCAACCGGATCACGGGTGAGGAAGCCTCGCCCGGTTCTGGCGCCTCCCGCGATACGTGGGCGGCCGTCACACCGCAGATCGTGGATCAGATCGCCAACAAAACCGCGACATCGATCACCACTTGGCTTCCGACGCAGGCCACCACCGCCGGTGTGCCTGTTGCAAGCGCAGCCCCCGCAGCATCGGCGCCAGCCGGTAACATCCAGACTGCCCCTCAGGCAGTTGCTGCGGCCACGCCAGCAGCGCCGGCTCCGGCTGCCACCGCCACCACAGGCAGCATCGACAGGGCCGGACCGGTTCTTGCGGCAGTTCCCAACGTCACGGGAGCGCCGGGAGACGGCAGCGTTGCACTCACGAGCGCCATTCAGCGCGAGCTGACGCGCAGTGGGGTGTCCCTCTCGGGCAGCGCCTCGGATGCCTACCGTGTCGAAGGCAAAGTCTCGGTTGGCGCCGTCAAGGACGGCAAGCAGCCGGTCTCCATCGATTGGCACGTGAAGGACCCGCAGGGCAAACAGCTGGGCACCGTGTCGCAGAAGAACGAGGTCCCGCAAGGCTCGCTCGACGGTGCGTGGGGTAAGACCGCCGATGCTGCCGCTGCAGCCGCCGCCCAAGGCATCGTAAAGCTCCTGCCCAAGGCGAATTGACGGCTCTCGTCACGATCCGGGAACCGAAGCGGGGGCGAGAAGCGTTGCCCCGGCACCAGGACACGAAACCGGGGCAGGACAGGACGTCTGGCCCCGGTTGACGTTCGAGGTCCGACGCAAGGGTGCGGGCGCCTCGCAAGATCGGCCACCCGTCACGGTTTACACGACACATCGTCCTTGCTAGACACCGCGCCATCACACGAGTGTCACACTACCATCGCGAGAGGCGCGTCATGCCGTTCGATGCCCGAGAGGACAGTGGCCGCAGCGCTCCGCGCGTCAAACTCGTATCTGGCAACTCCAACCGTCCACTCGCCGAGGCCATCGCGTCGTACGTGAAGGCCCCGCTCACCAAAGGTCAGGTGAAGCGGTTCGCGGACATGGAGATCTTTGTCGAGATCCAGGAGAACGTCCGCGGGCAAGACTCCTTCATCGTCCAGTCGACCTCGTTCCCCGCCAACGACAATCTGATGGAGCTGCTGATCCTGATCGACGCGCTGAAGCGCTCGTCAGCCAAGCGCATCACAGCCGTCATCCCCTATTACGGTTATGCCCGGCAGGATCGCAAACCCGGCCCGCGCACACCCATCTCCGCGAAGCTGGTCGCCAATCTCATTGAAAGAGCCGGCGCCGACCGTGTTCTCACGCTCGATCTCCACGCGGGCCAGATCCAGGGTTTCTTCGACATCCCGACCGATAACCTGTTCGCCGCCCCCATCTTCGCCCGGGACATCCAGGATCAGGGCCAGACGGACGATGTTGTCGTCGTCTCACCCGATGTCGGAGGCGTCGTTCGTGCCCGCGCGCTTGCCAAGCGTATCGAGGCGCCCATCGCAGTATGTGACAAGCGGCGCGAGCGTCCTGGCGAAAGCGAGGTCATGAACGTGATCGGCGAAGTTCACGGGCGGCGCTGCGTGCTCATCGACGACATCGTCGATAGTGGCGGCACACTCTGCAATGCCGCCGACGCGCTGCTCAAGAATGGCGCGACTGAGGTCAGCGCCTATATTACGCACGGCGTTCTCTCGGGCGGGGCGGTGTCGCGCATCCAGAACTCACGGCTGAAATCTTTGGTGATCACGGATTCGATCCTGCCCACGGAGGCCGTCAAGGCAGCCCGCAACATCCGCATTCTCTCGATCGCGCCGTTGATCGGAGAGGCCATTTTGCGCACCAGCCGCGAGGAAAGCGTCTCGAGCCTGTTCTACTGAGAGGCTGACTGAGACCGCGGGGCTGTTGGCAACGCCATAGCGGGCCTCGATCCCGCCGCCCAGGGATGCTCAACTTGGCCCTCGCGCGAATCGGTTGAGGGGGCGATGATGGGTGCAGTCAGAAAACAGCGTTTGGCCGCTCCTGAGCTGGCAGCACCCTTTCTCGACGTTGCCGTATCCGCGCGGGGCCTCACATGGCGCGACAGGCTTGCGCCTGACTTGCAGAACACCGCGCTCGCGATCAGTCAGCAGCATGATCTGCCCGAGTTGCTCGGCCGTGTGCTCGCTGCACGCGGCGTCAAGCTCGACGAGGTGCCGACGTTCCTCGATCCGACCGTCAAGGCGCTGATGCCGGATCCCGCGAGCCTCATCGATATGGAACGCGCCGCCAAGCGCATCGCAGACGCGATTACGGCGTGCGCGCCGGTCGCGATCTTCGGCGACTATGACGTTGACGGCGCGTGTGCCTCGGCACTCCTCTCGCGCTTTCTTGCCGCGCACGGCACACCGTCCCGCATCTACATTCCCGATCGGATCTCGGAAGGCTACGGCCCCAACGCCGCCGCACTGCGATCGCTCGTCGAGGAGGGCGCCAAGCTCATCGTGACGGTGGACTGCGGTACAACGAGCTTCGAGGCCATGAGCGCTGCGCGCGAGCTTGGAACCGACATCGTCGTGATCGATCACCATCAGGCTGATGAACGGCTCCCCGAGGTCTACGCACTTGTAAATCCCAACCGGATGGACGACGTGTCGGGGCAAGGGCATTTGTGCGCGGCTGGCGTCGTATTCCTGGTTCTGGCGGCAGTCCAGCGCATCCTGCGCAAACGTGGCCACTATTCCAGCACCTCCCCGGAACCGGCATTACTCTCTGAGCTCGACCTTGTCGCACTCGCCACGGTGGCCGACGTCGTGCCATTGACGGGTCTCAATCGCGCTTACGTCCGCAAGGGGCTCGCCGTGATGCGCCAGCGCCAGAATACCGGCCTGCGCGCCCTGTTTGATGCCGCGGGACTCGATCAGGCGCCGACAACCTATCACTTGGGATATATCCTGGGTCCGCGCATCAACGCCGGCGGACGCATCGGCGATGCGGCGCTCGGCGCGCGCCTTCTCACCAGCGACGACGAACTGGACGCGGCACGCATTGCGGTGCGGCTCGACCAGCTCAATAAGGAGCGCCGTGCCATCGAGGTGGCGATGCTCGAAGAGGCTGTTGCCGAGGCGGGCCACCGGGTCGAGCGTTCCCCGAACCTGCCTGTACTGCTGCTGGCATCGCACACCTGGCACAAGGGTGTCGTCGGCCTTGTCGCCAGCCGCATCGTCGAGCGCTTCGCGCGGCCTGCATGTGTCATTGCGTGGGAGAAACAGGGCGGCTCTGGGCGGGAGGTGGGAACCGGCTCGCTGAGATCGATTGCCGGCGTCGACATTGGTGCTGCCGTGCGGGCTGCCGTCGCGGCTCAGCTTCTCGTCAAGGGTGGTGGCCACGCGATGGCTGCCGGATTGACTGTGGACCGCGAGAAGCTGCCCGAACTTGAGGCCTTCTTTACCGAACGCCTGAGCGCCGTCACGCAGACCGCCCGGGAACGCACAGCATTCGAACTCGACGGTGCGCTCCTGCCGTCAGCCGTCAACGCCTCGCTCATGGAACTCGTCGAGCGTGCGGGCCCCTACGGTCAAGGCAACCCGCAGCCGCGCTTTGCATTCCCGGCGGTCCGCGTGAAGTTTGCAAAGCCTGTCGGTCAATCGCACCTTCGATGCGTGCTGGAGGCCGCGGACGGATCTCGTCTGGATGGCGTTGCGTTCCGGGCCGTCGGCCAGCCACTCGGCGAGCTGTTGCAGGACACCGGTGGGATGCCGATCCATGTTGCAGGCAATCTGAAACGCGACACTTGGGGGGGCCGGGAGAAGATCGAGCTGACAATTGAAGACGCCGCCGATCCCCGCCACCAAAGCTGAGACCAATCGCGTCAGAAACTGAACGGAACTGAACGGAACTGAACGGGGTCAGACCCCTAAGTAGGGGTCTGACCCCACACGGTGACCTCACACGGTGACCCCACACTACTGCTGCACTAGCGCGGGCCCGTGGTGAAGATCGGCTCGACGCGATTAGACACGCGGCTCTTATCTACTGCGACGACACGCTCCAAAGCCGCGTAGGCCGTGTTGATGCGCTTTGCCATTGCCACGAGATAGTCCCGCACCTCCGCGGGAAGCTCGACGCTCTGATAACGGTCGGGGTGGTAGATCTTCGACAAAGTGAGATAGGCGTGGCGCACCTCGTCGAACGGCGCGCCGGGTGCAAGGCCAAGCACGGCAAATGGTTCGAACCCCTCAAGCTCATGACGGCGGTTCTGAAGCTGGCGCGCGTCGGGTGCGTTCACGACGGTCACGGATTTCAAGGTTGACTTTGCCAGATAACAGCGCGGCCCACCGTGGGGCTCGAACTCGAGAAACTGGCCTTGCCCATTGAGGACCTCGCAGAAAGCCCGAGACGCCGAAACGATAAATCGGCCCTTTAACACCGTGCCATCGTCGCGGATGATTTCCACGGCGACCGGCACCTGCTGCTGGGCGCCTGTGTCGATCCTGTTGCGCTCGAACATCGCTTGGTTCCTTGCGTTGTGTGCCAGACTGGCACAGACGGCAATTCATACGACACCCATCGCAAGCGGCGTGCAACCGGCGGCGCGCAGGCCGAGCGCCGGAACTCGATTCTGAGATCCGCCACCACTTGAATACAATCCAAAGGCGAGAAAATTTCCCCCGCAACCCAAGCAATCTTCGACCCGCGAAATTTATTGCCACTGTGAAGCAACATGTGAACGGGAATATTTGCCCAGGCGGCTTTCACCGGACCGGCAGGGTGTATGATCGGCGCCGGCTTTAAAATCTTGATGGAGGCGCTGCGGTGGTCCGAAGCGGGGTGGGCGGCTTTTTTATCCTAATGCTGACGGGTGCCATATTGGCCCCTGTGACAGCCATTGCGCAGTCACCGCCAAAAGGTGAACCCGTCGCGACGGACGAAGCCCTGCCCTGGCTTGCCCCCGCCGGAGCCCCCGCAAGCCCGGAGAAAAAACCGGCCAAAACCTCGTCTAAAGCGCCAGTGAAATGCGAAGAGCAAGACGAGGACGGCTGTCGCACGGCGACAAACTGTGCATGGGTTGCCCACATCCCGCAGGCCGACGGCTCCGTCACTCCCGCACGCTGCGCGGAGAAAAAAGTACCCGGCGCACCGGCCAAGCCTAAAACGACGGCAACCAAGCCAAAGCCGAAACCGGAGGAAAAACCAGCCGCGGACGCCGCCGTGCCGCCGGCCACAGAGCAAACAGCCAAGCCAAGCGCCGTGACCACGACACCAGCAAGTCCGGAAGCAAAATCGGAGCCTGCTGCCCCTCCCGTGGCGACGAACGCGCCCGCCGGTGGTTCTCAGGCGTCCGAAGCTGCATCAGACGCGCAGCCGGCAGTCCAGGCCGTCGTCAAGGTTCCAGCAGAAATTACCCCGCCAACTTCGGGCTCCACCGCTATATCTCCCGCCGTCGTCGAGCCGGTGAAACCTCAGCAGCCGTGACCTGAGACCACCAGGCCGACACCCCGGTATCTCCGGCGTGCCCAGGTCTCAGCTATCAGGTGCGCAATGTCAGTGGCCAAAAGCCAAAGACAAACGGATTGGGCGTGACTGACGTGCCCGTGGCAGGAGTCATGGCCCATCGCGCTGCCCATGCGAAGGCATCCGGGCCAGAAGTTGACGGTATCTGAAACCCTGCTGCCTCGGCTGTGCGGGCAGCAGCCTGCATGAATGCCATGTTGGCCTCCGCCATAGGCCAGGCGACGGAACCTGGCACTCCCGACGACATCATGCCGTATGCCCACGGCCAAACCGCGGGTACTGGGCTCTGAGGCCACCACGCCCACCAAGCGAGCGCTGGATGGGCCGGCGCAGGCTGGAACGAGCCGAACGTGCTCGGACCGGTCCTATAAGACTGGAGCCCCCAGAACGCTGCGAACGCATCGAGCATGGGGTTGGGCCAAGGTGCCGGTGAGCGTTCGGGTGATAGCAATGCCGAGCGTGGCCGCCGCGGCCGCCCGGACCATTCATGCTCGACCTCCTCGTCCGGACGCAGAACCTTGAATTCCTTCGACATATCCATCCACAGAGCGAGCGCTCGATCGGTCGCTTCGGCCGTCGCGTTGATGGTCGCGACCGTGTAGCCGAACGCGGCGTCTGTCGCATACCGTGCGGCCTGAAAGTGAGGTTCGAAGGTCTGCATGGCTGAGCTGCCCTTCTTGTGCTCGGTCCCTTGGACCACGCGATCGGATCGACGATTTTGTGCGGCGCACAATATACGCGCCAACACATATTAACAATCGCTTTCCATTCAAATCCGAGCCGGGACCTACGGTGTCACGGTGCCCATTTTAGACCGCCCCCACCACGCGCCCGCTTTGCGGCCAGCGGCAAGCCAGTAGGTGAAACCAGCCACGAAACCACAGGTCAGGAAGGCCCGGAACGCATAGTCGTTCAGGATCGTGCGATCAGGCATTTCTGTCGACACGTGGACGATATAGCCCGTCATGGCAACGGCGATGCCCGCTAGAGCATGCACGATCCAGCTGCGCATCGCGTTCCACTCCGTCACGGCGATCACCAGCGCGGCAAACGGCAACGCAAATATGGCCACCTGAGTTGCGGCCAGAAGCGCCAATATCGCACCGCCCGTCACCAGTTCCGGCTGAGCGATCATGTCATTGGGGGGAATGGCGAAAAGGGTCTGGGTCATCCCCGCCGCCAAGCATGCGACCAGAAAACCAAACACGATCCGGATCACTGACATCGTTCGTGCCTCGTCCTAAAGTGGGGTCAGACCCCTCCTTAGGGGTCTGACCCCGTTCCATGGCGCAGACATTTGCTTGCCCGTCGGCTTAAGTCGCAAGCAAATGTCAGAGCCTGAACTCTAGCAGCATTTCACGCGCTGCGCCCAGCAACGAGCCAGTAAAC
>CAZZPH010000101.1:0-8654 GCA_964655725.1 uncultured Hyphomicrobium sp. | reverse complement strand
CACGCGGGTGTTCGGACCGATTGGGGGAAGGTCGTTCGCACGGCGCGGCGGCAGGAAGTGGATCGGCGCGATCCCGAGTTGATCGAAGATGCGGCGGAATTGGTCCTCGACGATATCGGCCAGCGCTCCCGCAACGAGAAGCGATGGTGGGCCGTCGGGGGCCGCCTCAGGCAACTCAGGCACCAGGGCGGCAAGACAGGCATCCTCGCCTTGCGTGAAGGTGGTCTCGATTCCGCTGCCCGAATAGTTCAAAACGCGCACGCCCGGTGCGTGACGGCTGGAAAGCCTCACCGCGGCGCGGGCCAGATCGAGTTTGATGACTTCGGACGGGCACGATCCGACCAGAAACAACAGCCGGATATCGGGACGCCGCTCGAGAAGCCGGTCCACGACCCGGTCGAGTTCGTCGTTGGCATCGGACAGGCCCGCAAGATCGCGCTCATCGATAATCGCGGTTGCAAAGCGCGGCTCGGCGAAAATCATCACCCCCGCAGCCGACTGGATGAGATGCGCGCAGGTCCTCGAACCGACCACCAGAAAGAAGGCATCCTGGATCTTGCGATGCAGCCAGATGATGCCGGTCAGACCGCAGAACACTTCACGCTGTCCGCGTTGGCGCAGCACAGGCCGATCGCTGCAGCCCAAGCCCGCCGGAGACGTCAAGACTGTGCTGACACCACCGGTCACGTCCGCACCTCCCCATACTCTGAGGCCGGCCGATCACTCTGCGTCACATCCGCAGCTTGGAGCCGGGCCGCCCTGAGCTTGAGTAGGAACTGCGTGGCGTTGACGACGTAGGCGGCATAAGCGGCCAGTGCCAGCATCATCTGCCCATTGATACCGAGCCATCCGGTCATCAGCGCAAAGAGGTAGGCGGTGTGGAGCGCCAACACCAGCATGCTCACCACGTCTTCCCAGTAGAAGGCCGGCGCGAAGAGATAGCGGCCGAACACATCCTTCTCCCAGATCGAGCCCGTCACCATGATGGTGTAGAGAAGCGCCGTCTTGAGCACGATCGAGATGGTTGCTGCAGTCTCGCCCTCGCCCGTCACGAGGAACCTCAAGACCAGCCACAGACTGACGAGAAAGACTGCGAACTGCAGAGGTGCGAGGATGCCCTGGACCAGCGTCCACGGCGAGGCATCACGGCGGCGGCGCTCCTCTGCCGTGTAGAGTGATTGAACCTGCGGAGCTCGCGTCCTGATGCCGGTCATCACACCCCTTCTGCCTCATGCCGCAACATGGAAGATCCAGGTGCGACAGAATGAGAGTACGACCGTCAGCACAAACATGTCAATTCATCTAGACGTAAATTTCACTTTACAACTGATCCGTATCGGACTTGTATTGTCAAATTCGCGATGGTGCTCGGCCGTCAAACGTGCTTACCTGCCGCCCGAGCGAAGAAACGAAAACAACAATACCGGCAGGGTGAATCGTCGCCACACTCCACGTTTTTAACGGCTGAGATGAGCCGTTAGAGGTGGCCGTGATGACGGGAGGGACGACCCGATGACTATTACGCGCCAGCTCATCGAGGCGCTCGCCGAGTGGAACTCCTGCGAGGAGCGGCCCCGGCAGCGAAACGACAGACGCCGCTCATCGAGAGCCCCAACACTCGCTCCACCAAGTGAAGACGAACCATCGCGCGCGCTGGCGCGAACGATAGAGGGCGAGGTCATTCCTCGGCTCATGCTCGCGCACCGGCTCGCCAATGCTCCTGCCATGGCCGGGCTGCGGGAGATGAAGCACGCGACCGCTTCGGACGTGGCGGAGCTGACGCGAATTGTCCTGGAGCACGACACGCCCGTCGCGGAATCATTCATTGATGCACTGCGGAATCAGGGGTTACCTGTCGATGCCATCTATATGGAATTGCTGGCGCCGACGGCACGCCTGCTTGGCGAAATGTGGAAGGCGGATCTGTGTGATTTTACCGATGTGACCATTGGCCTTTCGCGCCTGCAGCAAATTGTTATACAAATTGGCGCAGAGCGTGAGCAAGAATCTGGCGCAGGGCAGAGTTCGGAGGGTTGCAGGATCTTTCTGGTACCCGCACTCGATGAGCAACACACCCTGGGCCTCATGCTGGTGGAGGAGCAGTTCCGGCGCTCCGGTTGGGAGTGCTGCTCGTGTGCGCCGCGCTCCGAAAAAGACCTGGTGCGCATGGTGAAGAGCCAACACTTCGATGTCATTGGTTTGTCAGCGAGTTCCGAGGTATTGCTCGATAGCGTGGCATCCGCTATCCAGGCCATGAGAAAAGCGTCGTCCAACCCCGGCGTCGTCGTGCTCGTGGGTGGTGGAATTTTCCTCGACAACCCCCAATATGTCAGCCGGGTCGGTGCTGACGGAACGGCGGAAGATGGACGCCATGCCGTGGCGCAAATGCGCCGCCTGCTGGAAACGCGGCTGAAGGGTCGCTAACCGGCCCGGCGAAACCGAAGGGTTGCTGTGTCGTTATGGAAATTCGAGTGAGCAGCAAACGTCCCGAAACGTTCCGTTCGCCTAAGCGAACGATCGGCGATCTCGATGCCGAGGCCGCCGCGCGCCTCATTACCGCCGCGTCCGACATCGCGCTCGTGATCGACGCGAAGGGTGTGATCCGGGACGTGGCACTGGGCAGCGAAGATCTGCTCCGAGATGGATGCGCCAAGTGGGTCGGACAACGCTGGGTCGACACGGTGACCATTGAGAGCCGCCCTAAAGTGGAGGAAATGCTCTCGCAGGCGTCCGTCCGCGCTGAGCCGCAATGGCGTCAGGTCAATCATCCAATCGCGCGCAGCGGCGATCTTCCCATCCGCTATTCCGTGGTCAAGATCGGTGCCAACGGCCGGACCGTCGCGATCGGGCGCGATCTGCGTGCGCTCGCCGCAATGCAGCAGAAACTGATTTCCGCGCAGCAGTCGATGGAGCGCGAATATGCGCGCCTGCGTCATGCCGAAACGCGCTATCGCCTGCTGTTCCAGATCTCGAGCGAAGCCGTGCTGGTCGTGGACGGCACCAATCTGCGCGTTTTGGAAGCCAACCCCGCCGCCTCCAAGCTTCTGGGCCGCAACACCAAACGACTGTCGGGCCGGGCGCTGGTCGAGCTTTTCGACACCGCCGGCGCACGTGAAGTTCAGTCCTGGCTGGCGGGTGTCCGCGCCACGGGAAGCGGCGACGACATCAAGTTGCGCCTCGAGTCTGGCGAGTTGGAAGTGATGCTGGCCGCTTCGCTCTTCCGGCAGGACAATGCAGCACATTTCCTGGTGCGCCTCGTTCCGACTTCAGCTGGCGCATCCGCCTGGCTCAAGTCGCGATCGAGCCTTCTCGACGTCATTCAGAAGCTGCCCGATGCCTTCATCGTGACAGATCCCCAGCGCCGCATCCTGTCGGCCAACGCCGCCTTCGTCGAACTCGTCCAGATGGCGACGGAAGAGCAGGTGCGCGGCGAACCGATTGATCGCTGGCTTGGACGCCACCCGGTCGACGTCGATATTCTTGTCAAGAACCTCAAGGAGCACGGCGAGGTGCGCAATTTCGCCACCGCCTTGCGTGGCGAGTACGGCTCATCAGAGGACATCGAACTGTCGGCCGTTTCGGTCAACTCGGGTGAGCATCCCTGCCTCGGCTTCACAATGCGCACCGTCGGGCGGCGGCCTGATGCCGTGATCAACGGGCGCCGAGCGGTTCCGCGCTCCGTCGAGCAATTGACCGAGCTTGTCGGGCGCGTCCCTTTGAAGGATCTGGTGCGTGAGTCGACCGATATGATCGAGCGGCTATGTATCGAGGCTGCTCTGGAATTGACCGACGACAACCGCGCCTCGGCAGCTGAAATTCTGGGACTGAGCCGCCAGGGGCTGTATTCCAAGCTGCGTCGCCATGGGCTCGGCGATCTGGACGGAAAATCCGAGGAATAAAGCGACCCAAGCCCGCACCGGATGATCGCAGGCGGCGATGTGTGAATGGGCCATGAGCAAGGCGCCATCCGCGCTCTTACAGTTCAACCGGCGATCAGGATCGCGCCGGCCGTCAGGCGCCGCGGATCTCCCGCTTCATGATTGCCGCAACCCGCGCCGGTCGCCGGACGGGGACAACTAACCAGCCCTCGATAGGCACGCGGTCCCGCCTGAATTTCAGCCGTCGCAACTGTAATTGTAAATTGACACTCTAATGTGTCAGGCGTAGCTTTCCCTCATGACTACGCCCGCCATGACAGCGCCGCGTCTGGATCCGCTGGCCGTGATCGAGCTTTTGAAGCCGATCACCTGGTTTCCACCCATGTGGGCGCTCGCATGTGGGGTCATCTCATCGGGCTTCTCGCTGTCGAACGGGTCCTGGACACTCGTCATCGCCGGCATTGTTCTGGCGGGTCCACTCGTGTGCGGCACAAGCCAGGCAGTCAATGACTGGTTCGACCGGCACGTCGACGCCATCAATGAGCCCGGCCGCCCAATTCCTTCGGGTCGCATACCGGGGCGCACGGGCCTCCACATCGCGATCGTCTGGACAATCCTCTCCCTTCTTGTCTCTACTTTGCTGGGAGTCTGGGGTATTGCCGCCGCCGCGATCGGGCTTGCTCTGGCATGGGCCTACAGCGCCCCACCATTCAGGCTGAAGCGCAACGGCTGGTGGGGCAACGCGGCCGTCGGGCTGTGCTACGAGGGCTTGCCTTGGTTTACAGGCGCGCTGGTCATGGGTGCGGCTTTCCCTGGTTACGAGATCGTCGCTCTGGCCCTGCTGTATAGCCTCGGCGCACACGGCATCATGACCCTGAACGACTTCAAATCGATCGAGGGCGATTTGCGGATGGGCGTTCGCTCGCTCCCTGTTCAACTCGGCCCCGAGCGCGCCGCACGGTTGGCCTGTATCGTCATGGCCATCCCTCAGATGATCGTAATCCTCCTGCTTGTCGCATGGGGACACCACATCCACGCCGCCATCATCGCAGCGCTCCTCGTCGCTCAACTCTGGCTGATGACCATTCTCGTTGCCGCACCCCGCGAGCGTGCGCCTTGGTACAACGCGACAGGCATTTCCCTCTACGTCACCGGAATGATGGTCGCTGCCTTTGCAATCCGCCCAGAAGTCGGGATGCTCACATGACACCGCAGAAACACGCTCCCACGCTAGGCTGGCTCGGCATCATCCGCATGGGACTGGTGCAGACGGCCCTCGGCGCCATCGTCGTACTGACGACCTCAACGATGAATCGGGTCATGGTCGTCGAACTGATGCTGCCGGCTATGCTGCCCGGTGCGCTCGTTGCATTCCACTACGCGCTGCAGTTTCTGCGGCCACGCTGGGGCTACGGCTCCGATACGGGCGGACGTCGTACTCCCTGGATCATTTTCGGCATGGCAACGCTCGCGGTGGGCGGCGTTACAGCCTCCATCGCGATCGCGGTAATGGAAACAAGTACCCTCCTGGGTATCGGCATCGCCGTGGTGGCCTTCACGCTGATCGGCATCGGAGTCGGCGCTGCAGGCACGTCGCTGCTGGCCCTACTTGCAACACGGGTCGATGCCTCCCGCCGCGCACCGGCCGCTACGATCGTATGGCTGATGATGATCGCCGGCTTCGTCGTCACCACGATTATTGCTGGGCACTTCCTCGATCCCTACAGCACGCTGCGGCTGGTCACGGTCACGGCCACGGTGTCGGTCCTCGCCTTCACCTTGGCGATTGTTGCGCTGTGGAATGTCGAACCACCGCGAGAGGCTGAGCCGCACAGCGCACCGGTCCACGATGATGCCAATGATGCCGCCCGCCGTGCTCCTGAAGTAACGGCCAGCACCCAGCCATTCCGCGAGGCACTGGCCGAGGTCCGGTCGGAACCTCAGGCGCGCCGCTTCACAATTTTTGTTTTTGTATCGATGCTTGCCTACAGCATGCAGGACCTGATCCTGGAACCTTTCGCAGGCATCGCCTTTGCCATGACGCCAGGGCAGTCGACCAAGCTCTCTGGTGTCCAGCACGCGGGTGTCTTCGTCGGAATGGTCCTGGTCGCACTGGCGGCGAACAAGCGCATCGGGTTCGGCTCCTTGCGGATGTGGACGATCGGGGGATGCTATGCCTCCGCTGCAGCACTCATGGCTCTTGTCGCGGCCGGAATCTCCGCACCCGATTGGCCACTCTCTCAGACAGTCTTCGCGCTCGGTCTCGCCAACGGCGCTTTCGCCGTCGCGGCGATCGGAACGATGATGGGACTTGCCGGTCAGGGCCGGGAAAAGCGCGAGGGTGTTCGCATGGGTATGTGGGGAGCCGCACAGGCCATCGCATTCGGGCTCGGGGGCTTCGCCGGTGCGGTGAGTGCCGATTTCATCCGTCAGTTCGGCGTGGCAGCAGGACCGGCCTTTACCGCAGTGTTCTTCGCCGAGGCGCTTTTGTTCCTCGTCGCAGCACGTCTGGCCGTGAATGCCATCCCGCGTGAGACCGCTGGGGCGGCTGCATCATCGAGCGAAACAGAGTTGCTGCCAGGCGACGCCCTTGTCACGCGTTCGCAAGCTTAGGGGAGATCACATGAGCCGTATGGAGACGTTCGATACTGTTGTTGTCGGCGGCGGCCCGGCTGGAGCGACAGCCGCCACCGATCTAGCTGACGCGGGCCATGACGTGATGCTGCTCGACAGGGCGGGTCGCATCAAACCTTGTGGCGGGGCCATTCCACCCCGTCTCATTCGAGACTTCGACATCCCCGATCACTTGATCGTCGCTCGCATCTCCGGCGCTCGTATCGTCTCTCCGGTGGACCGGCGCGCCGACATGCCCATCAATGGGGGCTTCGTGGGGATGGTTGACCGCGAGCACTTCGATGAGTGGCTGAGAGAACGCGCCCGGGAGCATGGCGCGGAACGCCGCAATGGGACTTTTGAGCGGATCGAGCGCGATCGCGACGGACACCTCATCATCACGTACCGCACACAAGAAGATGGATCAGACGGCGTGTCGCGCCAGGTGCGCGCGCGGACCGTCATCGGCGCGGACGGCGCGGTCTCCAATGTGGCCCGCCAAGCGATGCCCGAAGTCGGCCGCGCTCCCTTCGTATTCGCCTATCACGAGATCATCCGCAGCCCTCAGACCAGTTCCCCCGGTGGCACCTTCGACGGAAAACGATGTGACGTTTACTACAACGGGCGCCTCTCACCCGACTTCTACTCCTGGATCTTTCCGCACGGCGATACGACCAGCATCGGCACAGGGTCGGCGAACAAGGGCTTCTCCCTTCGCGGTGCGGTCGGGGATTTGCGCCAGATGACGGGGCTCGATGCGTGCGAGACGATCCGCCGGGAAGGTGCTCCCATTCCGCTGAAGCCCATCAAACGTTGGGATAATGGCCGGGACATCGTTCTTGCTGGCGATGCGGCCGGCGTCGTAGCTCCAGCGTCGGGCGAGGGCATCTACTATGCGATGTACGGCGGGCGGCTTGCCGCGGAGGCGGTCGACAGAACACTTGCAACCGGTGACGGCCGTCACTTGGCCAGCGCCCGCAAGCGCTTCATGAAGGCACATGGCACAGTCTTCTGGGTCTTGGGAATGATGCAGCACTTCTGGTATCGCGACGACGACCGGCGCGAGCGCTTCGTCAACATTTGCCGCGACCCGGATGTGCAGGAACTGACTTGGCAGTCCTACATGCACAAGGAACTGGTCCGCACGAAGCCTGTCGCGCACATGCGCATCTTCTTCAAGGATCTGGCCCATCTTTGCGGGATCGTGAGGCCATGACGGGTGCGGCACACGTGACGACACATCTACCGCCACGCGGGTACCGGCGGCTGCAGCGAGCGCACGGCGATGGCTGATCTCTTTGCAACCGGACGCATCATCGACATTATTCTTGCTCTGGTGGTCCTGGAGCTCGTCACGCTGTCTATCCTCAACCGCACAGCAGGACTTGCCCTGGCGATGAACCGCATCCTGCCGCTCATCGCGGCCGGCGTATTCCTGCTCCTCGCCGTGCGGGCCGCCCTTTCAGGTGCGAGTTGGGAGACCATCGCCCTGCTCCTCGCACTGGCCCTCGTCTCCCATCTTTTCGATCTGATGCTCAGAATCAAGGACGCTCAGGGCCGGGGCGGGGCACATCCACACGGCGTTTCGGAGGGGGCGGGATGACACTGCGCGCCCTGATCATTCGTCTGGAAGGCATCCTCGCCGATTATGACGAGTTCGAGCGAGGGGTGCTTAACGACGTGTTCAGGGAAGCCGGCTTGGAGCGCACGCTCGGACGTCAGGACTTCGCTGAGCTGCGCAAACTCTCATCGCGGCGGGATCGCATTGCGCATGCCGTGGGCCTCGAACTGGAAGACAACGCTGACACAGGCGATCTCAGTCAGCTTGTCGCTGCGATGACACGGCATGCGTCGACGCTCGAAAAAGAGCGCCTCGCGGCCGCACGATTCGAACCGAGCCCGGGCATCCGAGAAACGATCGTGTCAGCGCGCCGCGAAAGCCTGCGCGTTGCGATCATCAGTTCGATTTGCGAGCCGATTGCGCGACAGGTGGTGCGCGCAGTGCTGGGCCGCTCGATGGATAACGGTGCTGTGCAGGTGTTCGGTGCTGCCGACACGGCATTCGACACCGAGGCGGGCCCTCGCAGCCTCTACGCCCGCGCCATCGAGGAGCTGGACGCCAGACCGCACGAGATCCTCGCATTTGAGAACACTGCAGAAGGT
>CAZZPH010000100.1:5928-8689 GCA_964655725.1 uncultured Hyphomicrobium sp. | reverse complement strand
CGCACTTAAGGCCGGTTAACCGCTGCGCCGCAATTTTAGACAACTTCGAGCGACCCAAACCGCGCTGATCAAGCCACGACTGAATGCCACCGGCAAAAAACGCACACCCACCCCGCCCTGTGCATCCTGGAACGTCCCTTGATGCCATCCCCCGCGAGAGTCCTGATCCATGACGACACGTCCGGCTCTGCAGTCGACGCATCCCCTGGCCGCGGCATTCACCCGCGCGGTCCTGGCACCCGTGCGCGCCTACCGGCGTCAATACCTGCCGCTCTTGATGATCTACTTCGCCTACGGGGCACTCGGACTGATTGCCGTCGCCGACAGCTTCTGGGTCAAAAAGGAGCTCACTCTCTCCCCGGTTGCGCTTGCTCAATTGGGCGTGTGGCTCACGTTGCCATGGGCGATCAAGATGGTGTTCGGGGAGTTGGTCGATACAGTTCCCCTGCTCGGCTCGCGGCGCAGAGCCTGGGTGTTCCTGGGCGCAGGAATGATCGCATCGGGACTGCTGATGCTCGCTGGCGCGGCAGGGGGGTGGCTGACGTTTGCCGCGCCCGAGCGGATCTACATTCTCGCCCAGTTGATCACGGTGCTGGGGGTGGTGCTTCAGGATGTCGTGGCAGACGCCATGAGCACAGAGGTGGTGCCGCGAACCGAAGCCGACGGCAGCCCGCGCCCCAAGGCCGATATCGACCGGGATCTCGGCATGGTGCAGATCCTCGGGCGCCTGGCACTTTCCTTTGGCGCATTCTGCGTGGCAGGACTTGCTGGATGGCTGGCGGGCCACCTCGCCTATGAGACGGTGTTTCTCATCGGTCTCATTATTCCTGCGATCTCTGCGAGCGGCGCGATCCTCGTCCAATTGGAGACGAGCGAGAGCCGCCCGACGGACTGGCGGATCCTCGGCGGCGGTATCGCCTTCGGCGGCGCAATCCTGTTGCTGTCGCTGCTCGATGTCCCTTATGCGCAGGAACTCACCTTCCTGATCTCCATGACCGTTGTCATCAGCATGCTGGCACGCGTAACCGGCGATATCGACCGGTCGACACGCCAGCGCATTCTCTATGCGGCCTTGATCATCTTCTTCTTTCGCGCCACTCCGGGCGTGGGAGAGGGCTACCGCTGGTTCACGATCGACGTCCTGGGTTTCGATGAGCCATTCTTTGGCGTGCTGAGCCAGATCGGGGCGGCGATCGCGCTTGTGGCCGCATGGCTCCTCTCAGACGTGATCACCCGCGTGCCTGTCGCGCGCGTGCTCTTGTGGCTGACACTGCTGGGCGCAGTTCTGGCCGTACCCAACCTGCTTCTGGTCTTCCGGGCCGACATCTGGACGATGGAGACATTTGGGTTCGGAGCGCGCACCATCGCGATCATCGATGCGGCAGCGCAATCGCCCCTGGCACAGCTGAGTATGGTTCCCCTGCTGACCCTGATTGCCATCTACGCGCCACCCGCCAAACGCGCGGTATGGTTCGCGCTCATGGCCTCGTTCATGAACCTGGCCCTGATCGCAGGGCAACTCGCCACGAAATACCTGAACATGATCTTCGTCGTCGCCCGCGGCGACTACACCCACTTGCCGGCTCTTATGGTCACAGCCGTCGTGATCGGACTGATCGTGCCCCTGACGGCGATCCTGCTCTTCGGCCGGAAGCTGCGATAACGCCGTACCTTGGAAGGACTACAAGAGCTGCATCTGCGCATCGTTGCCGGCGGGGCGCCGGAAAAGGTCATTTCTGAGCGTAATGGGCTGTTCGTTCAGGCCATTCTGGCGGCAGGCGAGGCGGAAACGGTTTGCGACCAGCGCGGCATAGGGACCGCTGCCCTTTTGGCGCAACCCGAACGTTGCATCATAGTCCTGTCCGCCATGCATGGACTTGAGAAGTGACAGCACACGTCCCCCACGGGCGGGGTATTCAGCGGACAGCCATTCCCGGAACAGTTCCTTGATCTCCAGAGGCAGCCGCAACATCACATAACCCGCCTGGGAGACGCCAGCACGCGCGGCCGCACCAAGGATGGGCTCGATCTCGTGATCGTTGAGACCGGGAATGATCGGCGCCACCATCACGCCCACCGGCACGCCGGCCGCATGGAGGCGTTCGAGCGCCTGCAGGCGCCGCGCAGGGGTGGAAGCCCTGGGCTCCATACGGCGCGCCAGATGGCGATCGAGCGTGGTGATCGACAGTGCAACCTTGGCAAGGCCGCGCTTGGCCATGCGGCTCAGAATATCCACGTCCCGGAGAACCAGCGCCGACTTTGTAACAATCATAACGGGATGATTGGCGCGCTCCAAAACTTCCAGAATGGAGCGCGTGATCTCCATCGTGCGTTCGATCGGCTGATAGGGATCGGTGTTGGTTCCAAGCGCTATTGCCGCCACGGTATAGCGCGGATTGCACAGCTCCTTTTCAAGCAGCCGCGCGGCATCGGGCTTGGCATAGATCCTGGTTTCGAAGTCGAGCCCGGCCGAGTGCCCCAAATAACAATGCGTCGGCCTCGCATAGCAGTAGATGCAGCCGTGCTCACAGCCCCGATAGGGATTGATGGACCGGTCAAAGGAAATATCGGGGCTCTCGTTGCGCGTGATAATCGTGCGGGCGCGATCCTCATGGATCTGGGTGGGCAGGGTGTCTGGACCCGCCGCCGGGCTCCAACCGTCGTCAAAGCCTGACCTCTGCGCCGCCTCGTAGCGACCGCTGGCGTTGCTGACCGCCCCCCGCCCGCGGCGTGGCATCAGGTCAGCACCTTGTGCCACACC
>CAZZPH010000100.1:0-5918 GCA_964655725.1 uncultured Hyphomicrobium sp. | reverse complement strand
GCTGACACTGGCCTGCCGAGACCTTCGAGTTGATGGCCCGGCGTCGTGATCGAGCCTCGTCCTCATGTTCCAGCCCCGCTTAAGACCCATCACGGTTACAACATGTCGCCGATGTCAGCCTGTCTAACACGCCACTGAGAACAAATCAAGAACTCCGGGTGCGCGAGACCGGCGACCCTATCGCCCTTGTCCGCTGCCGCACGGCATGGCAAACCGGCGCGATGATCTCGGTTGTCATACCCACCTTGAATGCGCAAACAGGCTTAGCCCGCACGCTGGAAGCCCTGGTGCCCGGCGCGCTGACCGGTCTCGTGCGCCAAGTTATCGTCGCCGACGCGGGGTCGAAGGACCTGACACTCGACATTGCCGAGGACGGCGGCGCGGACATCATTCATTGCCTGCCAGGCCGCGGTCAGCAGTTAATCGAAGGTGCGAAAGCCGCGCGCCATCCCTGGCTGTTATTTCTCCATGCCGACACCGAGCTCGCGCCCGGCTGGACCACAAGTGCGGCCGACTTTATCGCAGCGGTTTCAACGGGACGGCGCCCCCTGGCGGCGGGGGCATTCCGTTTCCGGCTTCACGATCAGGGATGGCGTCCGCGACTGATCGAGGGCGCGGTCGCGATGCGCTGCCGGATTTTCAAGCTGCCGTTCGGCGATCAGGGACTCCTGATTTCGCGCAACCTCTATGATCGGGTCGGCGGCTATGCACCGTTGCCGTTGATGGAGGATCTGGATCTCGTTCGACGATTGGGCGCCGCGCGGATCGCCCTTCTCGACTGCGATGCAACAACGGATGCCAGACGTTATCTGGAAGACGGTTATCTGCGCCGCGTGGCGCGCAATCAGGCGTGTCTGGTCATGTATCTGGCCGGTGTTCCCACGGAACGGATCGCTCGCATCTATGAAGGCAGTCCATCCGCGATGCCTCAGCCGGGATTGACACGGGTTCGTGGAAAACTCTGATGACCGACGACCCAAGGGGCGGCGGGGAGCCCGGCTGGGTGGTGGCCGGCGATGCCCCTGGCCGCGCCCGAGCTGCGGGCCCGGCCGCTGGCTCGTCGTCATGGTTCGCTTACCTGTCGCCGGTCGCGTCAAGACCCGTCTGGCGCGCGGCGCGGGCGTGGTTGCAGCGACCGCCTTCTATCGCCGCGCGACGCGGTCACTTCTCGCACGCATCGATCACCCGGCCCGATGGACAACCATTCTGGCCCTCACTCCCGATCCGGATGCCGCCACGACCGTCTATCCGGCCCACCTCCCCCGGCTGGCCCAAGGCGCCGGAGATCTGGGCCACCGGTTGCAGCGGCTGATGGAGCGGCTGCCTCCTGGCCCGGTCGTCGTCATCGGCTCCGACGCGCCCGGCGTCACAGCGACACAAATCGCCAAGGCGTTCCAACGGATCGGCGATGCAGACGCCGTGATCGGCCCGTCTGGCGACGGAGGCTATTGGGCCATCGGATTGAGGCGACGGCCACATGTCCCTCGCGTATTCGCCGGCATCCGCTGGTCGACCGCGCAGGCGCTCAACGACACTATGCGCGCCATGGGAACGCTTAAAGTTGCCGTGATCGATGAACTTGATGACGTCGACACCGCAGACGACCTTGAACGCGTCGGACGCCTTGCAGGCCGGCGGGTCGTCAAACGATGAGCATCACAGCGGGCACGATCTGTGCCGGCTTACCTCAGCCGCGCCGATGCTCCTCGAGCCGCGGCATGATCTCCACGAAGTTGCAGGGCCGATGGCGATTGTCGAGCTGCCACTTGAGAATGCCGTCCCATGCATCCCGGCATGCCCCGGGCGATCCTGGCAGGCAGAAGATGTAAGTCCCGCGGGCCACGCCAGCACACGCGCGCGACTGTATCGTGGACGTTTCGATCTTCTGAAAGCTCAACATATGAAAGATCGCCGAAAAGCCCTCGATATGTTTTTCGAACAGGGGGGTAACGGCCTCGGGCGTGACATCACGGCCTGTGAATCCTGTGCCACCCGTCGTGATGACGGCGTCGATGGCCGGATCAGCAATCCATCCTGCGACCTTGTCACGGATCACGCTCGTCTCGTCACGAACGAGCGCGCGATCCACAACCTCATGGCCAGCATCCGTGATCAACTCGACCAGAAGATTGCCCGACTTGTCCTCAGCGGGCAGCCGCGTGTCGGACATGGTCAGAACGGCAATGCGGACGGGTATAAACGGGCGGGCTTCATCGAGGCGGGGCATAGCGGCACTCCGGTTGCATGAGCCGTTTGAGGCGGCCGTTGCAGACTGTCGCCATTTCCACTTCGTGCGTAAAGTCCCCCAGTTGGCCGATGCGCTCAGGCGGCTGCGTGCCAGGACTGAACGACGCTGATCGGGATGCAGATATCGACACGCTGCTGTTCCGGTGCCACCAGATCGGGGTTGTCCAGATAAATCTCGATGATCGGCCGCTTCGGATCGAGCGTGAGGCCTTGATTGGGCAGCCCCTCTTTGCGCACCTTGGAGATGGAAATGCCAAGCCCGGCCGCTCCACCCACATGCCGCGTGCGCGCGAACGCTCCGCCCGGCAAACGGCTCGTGCCAAAGTCCGCAGGAATGAGACCCACCATTTCGGGGGTGATCTCGACACACGCCTCGTAGCGGCAACGCTCGGCGTCAGTCACACGCGGATCATCCAGCAACAGACCATAGCCCGTTCCCACGGAGCGAATGGTTCCGCTCCGTTTGAGCCATTCGAACATCTGCGCCCAAGCCTGCGCGGCCGACTGAGCATAGGGGCCCTTTGCACGCACCAGCGCGACGTGCAGAGGCCTCAGATAGACAAATCCACTTTTCACGCTTGGCCCCGTGTCCCAACAGCAAATCACACCGGCGCGTTTGTGCGAACTTTGCGCCGAACTGAACACAAGATACCAGCGTCAGCTTCAAGCAGCTTTAAGTCAGTTGCTGCAATTTATGTGCAATTCGTCCTAAGTTGTCACCCGCCTCGCAAATGGATGTTTTTCAATTGCGATCCTTACCGTGGCTGACCCTCGAGTTCTGCGCGGATTTGGAGCAGATCCCGCCAGGCATGCTTCTTGGCGGCGGGCGTGCTCAGCAGGTAGGTAGGATGGTGGCTCGGCAGCACGGGAATTTTCCGCCCGCCGGACGTGATCTCGTGCCAGCGCCCCCGGACTTTGAGAATTCCTTCGCTTGTGGCCAGCATGTGGCTGGCGGCGATGCCGCCCAACAGCAGGATCACGCGCGGTGCGACAAGCTCAATCTGCCGCTCCAGAAATGGGCGGCACAGGCCGCTTTCCTGGAGTGAGGGATCGCGATGAGCAGGGAGGGGCCAGTAGACCAAATTGGTGATGTGCACATTGTCTTCGGCCATTCCGATCGCGGCCAGCATCCGGTCGAGGAACTGACCCGCCGGACCCACGAACGGCCGGCCGGCACTCTCATCCTCGCTGCCAGGCGCGTGGCCAATGATCATCAGTGGCGCGGCGTCTGCCCCGCGATAAAAACACGTGGATTTCGCCGTCGCCTTGAAGGAACAGCCCTCAAAAGCGTCGATCATCCGCGCCAGTTCCGCAAGATTGCGCGCCGTATGGACAGGCGGGCGCTCGGAAGCGGAGTTTGCGATCGCGGGTGATTGGCGCGGGCGGAGTGGGGAAGGCCGCACGTCGGGAGAACGAGGTGAGGCGACAGGGGAAGGCTCGCCCGTGCGCACTCCACCCGCAGTCTCCGGTCGCGTAGGCGCTATCCCGCTCTGAAGGCGCGAGAATCCAACGCCAGGCGGTGGCCGGTCCGGGCCGAGCCAAGCCATGGGCTCATCGCTCAAAGCCGTGTCTACGCCCATCGCCATCGACCAATCGAGCAACCTGGACAGGATCTGGCGCGGGCTCTCACTCATCTCGACATCTCACTATCGCGGGGGACCCTCATGAGCCGCCGGGTGCGGGACGCGCCACACACGCGGCAATCTAATCCCCATCGGGCTGACCGTCGAATCTGCCACTCCTGTGACGGAACGACCGCCTCGCTTGACGCTACCGGCCACACAACCTAATCCGGAACGCTGTTTTTTGCATGCAATCGCCAGCCCGAGGATCAGCATGGCCAGACATGACATCGCACTGCCGCCGCGCGAGGCCATGGATTTCGACGTCGTGATCGTCGGCGCGGGACCTGCAGGGCTTTCGGCGGCCATTCGCATCAAGCAACTCGCTGCTGAAGCAGGCGCCGACATTTCCGTCGTCGTCCTCGAGAAAGGCTCCGAGGTCGGCGCACACATCCTCTCCGGCGCCGTGATCGATCCTATCGGACTGTCGCGCCTGTTCCCCGATTGGAAAGCCCGCGGCGCACCTGTCGAAACCGCAGTTCAGCAGGACCGTTTCCTATTTCTGGGCCCGCACGGCGACATGCGACTGCCAAATTTCCTGATGCCACCGCTGATGAACAATCACGGCAACTACATCGTGAGCCTGGGCGCGCTGACACGCTGGCTCGGCGAGCAGGCGGCCGAGATGGGTGTGGAGATCTATCCGGGCTTTGCCGCAGCCGAGGTGCTCTACGACGGCAATGGCGCCGTTGTGGGCGTGGCCACCGGCGACATGGGTGTTGGCCGCGACGGCAGCCCGAAGGACGCCTTCGTTCGCGGCATGGAACTGCGCGGGAAGTACACGCTCATCGCGGAAGGTGCGCGTGGATCCTTGACCAAACAGATTGTCCGCCGGTTCGATCTGGATGCAGGCTGCGAACCCCAAAAGTTCGGCATCGGCTTGAAAGAGCTGTGGCAGGTCGCCCCGGAGCGCCACCAGCCTGGCCTCGTCCAGCATTCCTTCGGATGGCCTTTGGACAACCGCACCGGTGGAGGATCGTTCCTCTATCACTATGGGGACAACCTCGTCTCGGTGGGCTTCGTCGTCCATCTCAATTACGCCAACCCCTATCTGTCCCCCTATGATGAATTCCAGCGCTTTAAAACTCATCCCGCCATCCGGGACACGTTCGAGGAAGGCCGGCGTATCGCCTATGGCGCGCGCGCTATCACGGAAGGGGGATGGCAATCGCTGCCTCGCCTGACGTTCCCGGGCGGAGCACTCCTCGGTTGTGCTGCCGGCATGGTCAATGTGCCGCGAATCAAGGGCAGCCATAATGCGATGCTGTCGGGCATTGCCGCGGCGGAAGCGATCATGGAGGCGGTCGCGGCCGGGAGGCAGCATGATGCGCTGAGCGCATACGAGAGCGCGGTCCGCGAGGGCGACATCGGCCGCGACCTGATGCGTGTGCGCAACGCCAAGCCCATGTGGTCGAAGTTCGGCACCATGCTCGGCGTACCGCTGGGCGGCATCGACATGTGGGTTCGCACACTTTTGGCAGGATGGTCGCCGTTCGGCACATGGCGCCACCATAAGGGCGATCACGCCACACTCACAACGGCATCTACGGCCACGGCGATCGCCTACCCCAAGCCGGACGGAATTCTGACTTTCGACAAACTTACGAGCGTTTCATTTTCGGGCACCAACCACGAAGAGGACCAGCCCGTACACCTACAACTCACCGATCCCTCGATCCCTGTCGGCATCAATCTGCCAACCTGGGCCGAGCCCGCCCAGCGATATTGCCCCGCTGGAGTTTATGAGATTGTGCGGGACGATGCGGGAGAGCCCCGCTTCCAGATCAACGCGCAGAACTGCGTCCACTGCAAGACGTGCGACATCAAGGACCCGAGCCAGAACATCACATGGGTCTGCCCGGAGGGCGGTGGCGGCCCCAATTACGCCGGGATGTAGGTCAGATTCCGATCAATCCCTTACTGCGGCGTGTGAGTTCCAAGCCTCGTCAGAGCCTGGCCCGGCCCCCTTGGATCCAGCACTTCAGGTTCTGGAGAGAATTTGTGAGCAAAAATAGTCATCAGACCTTCAGCCGTGTCGCCAAGCCGCCA
>CAZZPH010000099.1:0-8693 GCA_964655725.1 uncultured Hyphomicrobium sp. | reverse complement strand
GATTCCGCGCTCGACTGGACGATCAACCTCGCGCCGTTGGCCGGCAGCCTGACACTTCTGCATCGCCGTGACGAGTTCCGTGGTGCGCCTCACTCGGTCGAGCAGATGCGCCGGCTCGTGGCGGAGGGCAAGGTCCGGCTCATGATCGGGCAGGTCGGAGCGCTGCATGGCACGGACGGCTATCTGGAAGGTGTAACGATCAAAACGAAGGACGGGGACGAACGCATCGGCATCGACGCCATGCTGCCGTTCTTCGGGCTCACGATGAAGCTCGGTCCCATCGCCGACTGGGGTCTCAACCTTCATGAGAACCTGATCCCCGTCGATACCGAGAAATTCGAAACGAGTGAAAAGGGCATTTTCGCCATCGGGGACATCAACTGGTACCCGGGCAAGCTCAAGCTCATCTTGTCGGGGTTCCACGAAGCAGCGTTGATGGCGCAGGCTGCCAAGAAGATCGTGCATCCCGACCAGAAGGTGCTCTTCCAGTACACCACGTCCTCGTCCAGCCTTCAGCGCAAACTCGGCGTGCGCTGATCGCCTCAGGAGGCGACGACCATCATCACGGCGAACCAGTGCGCAGCAATCCGGCGCACCGACGAAGGCAGTCGTCCGATCAGGCGTTTGGCGGCCGGGCGCAACGAGTTGAAGCCGAGCCTGGCCATCATGCGGGCCTTGGGTGAGCACGGCAGCACCCAGTCGTTGACGGCCATGCTGGTATTTGTCCAGTCGAACTTATAGCTATCGCCTGGGGCCAGCAGATCAAACGTGCCGATACCGCCTTCGCAGGCGCGCCTTATGCTGTCCTCCATCAGGAGTGCGCCGGCGGCAGCTTTCTCGAAGCGCGAATTATAGGCAATGACATGGATCGCGAGGCGGTCCTTGCAGGCAATCGCAATTTCAATTGCTGCAGCCTCGTTTTCCGTCTCGATCAGGGCCACGCGAAGGTCCGGCGCGCGTCGTCCACCCTCGGCGCACGCGCGAAAGAACGCTTCCGTTCTCTTGTCGGAAATGCCCGTCGATACGAGCCCGCGCTGCTGGAGCCATTGCCTCTTTAATGTGAGTGCGGTGCTGACGGCGGCACTTGCGCCATGACCTGGCGCGAGCTGGCAGAATTTGGTTTCGCCGTGTTCCATCAGCCGGCGCAATTGCCTGCGGCGATTGCGGCGCGCGCTTTTGGAGTAGCTCTGTTCCCATTCGGCAAAGTCTCTCGTCGTGCCGAAGGAGAGGTAGGGTGCCTGTTGCGTCTGCGTTATCGTTGCGCCCAGTTGGGCGAGTAGTGGTGCGATCGCGGCATCGTCGCGGACCTTGCGCAGATACACGGCGTCTGCAGCGGTTGCGGTGATCGCGAACGCCAGTGCCTTCTTGAGGTCAAACTGTGTCTCAGCATGCGCCTCGACGAGGGCATCGCCGTATTGATTGACGGGATCGCCCATCAAGGTGAGGCGGGTCATGCCCCAGCCGCGCACACACAGGAGCGGAAGCAGAACAACCAGACGGCCATCCCGTCGGCCTGTCACAACTGCAAGTGACGTATGGGCGTCGGCCTTTTTGGGAAGAAAATGCACGCACCAGTTCCAGAGCCAGTTGTAGGTCTGGAAAAGCTGGGTCGATCGGCCCGACCTTTCGAAAAGCTCATTCCAGTCCGCCTCCAAGGCCTCAAAGCCGGAAAGGTCGGTGACGAGAGACAGCTCGAGGTCTGCTATAGCCTCAGCGGCGAACGTAAAGTCGCCCGTGGCAGGCGCGCTCGTCCGGTCCGCCGCGCTATCCGAAGTCTCGAATTGAGACGCTGTGAGGGGCAGGGCGGGTGTCAATCTGGGCCTCGGGCGCGGACGCGATGGTGATGCCACGTCCGCCGAGCAAGGCACATGCCACGTAAAGGAACTGCAAATATTGCCCGGATCAGCCGCCCACGGCGTCGCGCTGTTTATCCCACCAGTCGCCGGAGCCGAATTTCGGTCCCGAATCGGAACCCGAGCCCCCCCAGTTGGAGAACCAGCCGTCGTCGGCGGGCTTGGCGGCCTTCGTCACCTGGGCGGGGGAGTAGTCGCCCGCCAGATGGCGATTGAGGTTGGCCTTGATCGATGCAGTCTTGTCCGCGGTGCAGTAGTTGGGTTCGGCGGCAACGGCTTTCGCGACACCACCGTAAGCCGTGTCATAAACTTTCTCCACGCGGGCCAGATCGGCGGGCGCCAGGGTCGCTGATTCGGCTGCGAGGAACCTGGTGCGCAGCCCGGCAGGATCGAAATTATATCCACACTTCACCGCGCGCGCTGCGACCGATCCGACCTGAAAGGCGCGGGTTGTTGGATCGTTGGTGGGTTGGGGCACCGCTTCCGCTTGGGCTGGCGCGCTGCTGCCGAACAGAGAGCCGGTCGTAACGCCGCTACCGCTGGAGCAAGCCGCGAGCGCGCAGGAGCCGATCAGCACCATTGCGCGCGCAATTCCATGGTTCATCGTCATGCGAAGGCCCCTCGACTCCCCCATTCATACTCGGCCTTTATGGCGACTATCGGTGCGGGACGTCAATGACATGCTCGGCGTCTTACCCGCCAAGATGGCGGCCAGATGGTCGCTGGATCGCGGCTTTGGGCACGATTTCAGCGCATGAGGTCCCGGATCGCACCCTCCAATCCCTCCAGCGTCAGGGGTTGCATGCGTCCCCCCATCAGCCGCTGCACCATTCCAATGGACGCCGTCCAATTCCAATGCTGCGTTGGCACCGGATTAAGCCACACGGATTGAGGGTAGCTCTCCAAAAGGCGAGCCAGCCACACGCCGCCGGCTTCCTCGTTCATATGTTCGACGGAGCCGCCAACATGGGTGATCTCGTAGGGGCTCATGGAGGCGTCCCCGACCAGGATCAATTTGTAATCGGAGGGATAGGTATGGAGAACGTCGAGCGTCGGGATTGTCTCCGTGTACCGGCGCGCGTTGTCGCGCCAAACGCGCTCATAAACGCAGTTGTGAAAGTAGTAGTACTCCAGATGCTTGAATTCGGAGCGGGCCGCAGAGAAGAGCTCTTCAACGCCCTTGACGTGCCAGTCCATCGACCCGCCGACATCGAAGAACATCAGAACTTTGACGGCATTTCTGCGCTCCGGCCGCATGCGGATGTCGAGCAACCCTTTCTCAGCCGTTCCGCGGATGGTGCCGGGTAGATCGAACTCCTCTGCCGCGCCCTCGCGTGCGAACCGGCGCAGGCGGCGCAGCGCCACTTTGATATTGCGCGTGCCAAGCTCCACGTCCCCGGCCAGATCGCGGAACTCGCGTCTGTCCCACACCTTGATCGCGCGCCGGTGACGGCTTTCATGCTGGCCGATGCGGATGCCGGCGGGATTGTAGCCGTAGGCGCCGAAGGGTGAGGTGCCGCCCGTGCCGATCCATTTGTTGCCGCCCTCGTGGCGGCCCTTCTGCTCCAGGAGGCGCTCACGGAGCGTCTCCATGATCTTCTCCCAGCCACTCAGTTCCTCGATCTTCGCTTTCTCCTCGTCGGTGAGATAGAGCGAGGAAACCGCGCGCAGCCAGTCTTCGGGAATTTCGGCCGTCACGGCGTCGCTCATGAGGTCGAGGCCCTTAAAGACGTGTCCGAACACCTGGTCGAAGCGGTCGAAGTGGCGTTCATCCTTGATCAGGGTGAGGCGCGCCAGATAGTAGAAGTCCTCCACACGACCCGACGCGCAACCAGCCTCCATCGCCTCCATCAGCGCCAGGTATTCCTTGAGCGAGACGGGCAGGCGCGCTGTGCGCAACTCTGAGAAGAAGCGGGTGAGCATGGGTCAAGGTTAAGGCCGCAAGGCGTGCGCGTGAAGGGGGGAGCGCTTATGCCGCGCTGGTGACGCTGATCACGGCGCTTTCGAAGATGCGGCGGCCGTCGGTTCCGCCGAGGATTGTCTCATAGAGCCGCTCGGGATGGGGCATCAGACCGAGGATGCGGCCCGTCTCGTCGGTAATGCCGGCGATATTCCGTTGCGCCCCGTTGGGCGAGGTCTCGGGAGAGACATTGCCGTCCGCGTCGCTGTAGCGGAAGGCGACCCTCCCATCGCCTTCCAGGCGATCGAGTGTTTCTGTGTCGGCGAAGTAGTTGCCTTCGGCATGGGCGATTGGAACTTTGATGACTTCGCCGTTCCGGTAGCAGCGTGTGAAGAATGTCGCATCCCGTTCGACCTTCAGGTGGACGTCGCGGCAGATGAACTTCAACGAGCGATTGCGCATCAACACGCCAGGAAGCAATCCCGCCTCGCACAGGACCTGGAAGCCGTTGCAGATGCCGAGCACCGGCGTTCCCGACCTCGCCTTGGCGATGACGTCTCTCATGATGGGCGAGTGCGCAGCCATGGCGCCACAGCGCAGATAGTCGCCGTAAGAGAACCCGCCCGGCAGGACGATGAAATCGGATGAAGGAACGCTCGCTTCGCCGTGCCACACCATACGCGGCTGGAATCCCGTGATGCGTTCAATCGCAACCTTGACGTCGCGGTCGCAATTGGAGCCGGGAAAGACGATGACGGAAGCGCGTATCATGGAGTGATCCTGCAACTGCCCTCTTCCAGGGCCTCGATCTCATTGCCGCTGAATGTCGTGGCGCGCAAGTCCAGGCTCGCTGTTTTCACCACCGCAAGAAGCAGGATTTCGCCGTTGGCGAGTTGATCGATCGACTTGGGCGCCGGTGCCCACAGCTGGAGTTGATCGTCCTGTGTCATGGTGAGGGGGCAGGCTTCCACGCATGTCTGCGCGTGCCGGTGGCCCAGTGAGCCTGCGTGACCTGGATCAGCGTCGATCACGCGCCAGACGCCGCGTTGCAGGGAGCCGGACGCCTCCTTGAGCACGAGCGACAGGCGCAGGGTGCCAGTCGTGGCGTTCGCTGCATCCTGGGCAACGACGACAGCCTTGGTCTGGCAGGCAAACTCGATGGGCTTGTTGAGCTCCAGCCGCCAGGCAGGCTCCTCGCCGCTCTCACCTTGGGCCGGCGGGATAGAAACGCCGATGGCGATGACTGCGATCATCGAAAAGCGCCGCATGGCCTACCCAAGCCGCCAGAGGACGATCAGCACCGCGACAACAATGGGCAGAATGCCGAACACGGCAATCTTGATCGCCATGAATCTGAGGGCTTGAGCGGCATCGCGGCGGTCATCGCCTTTCGATGCGTCCTCGTCATTGCCGTGGCGGCGGTCGGACCCGGCCATGGTCATGGGATGAGATCGAAAGCGTAGTTTTCGATCACCGTATTGGCGAGCAACTCTTTGCACATGCGCTCTACGGTGGCCTTGGCCGCGTCGAGGTCGGATTCAGCGAGCTGAACCTCGATGAACTTGCCCTGCCGAACATCGCCGACATTGCCGATGCCAAGCCCACGCACGGCCCCTTCGATGGCCTTGCCCTGCGGATCGAGCACGCCGTTCTTCAAAGTAATGCGGATCAGTGCTTTCAAGGTTTGGTCTCCGGTCGGGTTGGAGCCGTGTACTTGGCCTGCAATTGAGGCGGCGGCAAGCGTGTTTTGCGCATTTCAGAGCGCCCCACCTCGTCGCTGTGTGGCGGCCCATGGGAGGGGAGGAGCATAGCCAACTCTAGGGGCGATGAAACGCTAACGAAAGCAATTTCCCCTACCCTGTGATCTGGTGGGCGCGGTTTCCGGCTGGGGATACTTTGGCAGCGATGCAAACTCTTCAACAGTTTTTTACTCGCTTGAAATGGTTCGTGGGGTTCTACGTGCTCCTGATGCTCGGGGTCGCTTTCTTCAGCATTCTGGGTTCTGCCGGTGATATTGCAGCCCGATCGTGGAGCGAGTGGAATCGCCCGACGGCGCAGGCCCAGATCGTGTCCGTCGAGGAACTCTGTAGGGTTTCCGCGAACCGTAATCTGATCCCCCATGACGGGCCTCGGGTCTCGCTTATCCCATGTCACGAAACCGCTCATGGCGTCAGAGTTGCGAGCCGGAATGATCGGGTGACGATCGCATTCGAGGCCGAAAGGGGGCGCCGGATTGAAGCCGTTGTCCCGCGCCGCGAACTTGGCCTGTCACTCGACGCCAAGGCCGGCGACACACTTCGTGTCTCCTATGATCGGAATCCCGCTGCCCCCCGGCCGCGCGCGGCGCGCACCGAGGCGGAGAACCTCATCGTTGCCGGCTTTGCGCTCCCGCTGCTTGTAGCCTTGGTCTTCGTTGTCCGGATCGTCCGGTGGATCTTTGCGGCCTGGGTCAAGTCGACCCCCACGATCAAGACGCCAGCGCCAACGGGTAAGGACAGCCTGGAGGCACTCGCTGCGGCGATCCAGCAACGTCTCGCCGGCCTTGGCCGCAGCACGGGAACGAACGCATCGCCGCGCGCGCCAGTTCCTCCCGCACGTCCAAGTCCTGTGATCCCTGGACCAAGATCAGCGCATGGCCAGCCGCCGTCACAACGCGCGCCAACGGTGCGGCGCGCGTCGTGGTGGGGCTAGGGCTGATAAGACGGGATCAGTTCGGCTTGCCGGTCGGGTTCGAGGCGACCAGGACAGGGCCTGAGCCCTTCGGCCGCGGGTTCTCGGTGAGAACGCCAAGACGGCGGGCCACTTCCTGGTAGGCCTCGAGCACTCCGCCCAGATCGCGCCGGAAGCGGTCCTTGTCCAGCTTGTCGCCAGAGGTGATGTCCCACAGCCGGCAGCAATCCGGGCTGATCTCATCGGCAAGCACAATGCGCATCTGCTCATTGTCCCACAGCCGACCGAACTCGACCTTGAAGTCGACGAGCCGGATGCCGATCCCCAGGAACAGCCCGACGAGGAAATCGTTGATCCGCAGCGCCAACTGCATGATCTCGTCCAGTTCGGACGGGGCCGCCCAGCCGAACGCCGTAATGTGCTCCTCGGAGACCATCGGGTCGTCCAGGGCATCGGCCTTGTAGTAGAATTCGATGATCGAGCGGGGCAGAGGTGTTCCCTCTTCCAGTCCGAGCCGCTTGGCGAGTGAGCCTGCCGCGACGTTGCGCACGACGACCTCGAGGGGAATGATCTCCACCTCGCGGATCAACTGCTCGCGCATGTTGAGGCGCTTCATGAAGTGCGTGGGCACGCCGATCTCGCCGAGGCGCAGGAAGATGTACTCGGAGATACGGTTGTTGAGGACGCCTTTGCCCTCAATCAGCGCATGCTTCTTTGCGTTGAAGGCGGTCGCATCGTCCTTGAAGTGCTGGATCAGGGTTCCGGGCTCGGGGCCCTCGTAGAGAACCTTTGCTTTGCCCTCGTAAACCCGCCGCCGCCTGTTCATCGATCCTGGTCCTTTGACGATCACGCTCATGCTCATGTCCAACGCCGGCAACACACGCCGTCAAGCCCGCTGCCCCATGGATGTAGCAGTTGATTCTGCGTCGTATTCAGGTGGGTTCTGCGCCGGGCGGTACTCGAAAGCGCTTGGAGGAACCCTAGCCGAACCGGGGGGGAGAAACAATCTTAACGGTGCCGCACGCGCGCCCATGGTTCACGTCATATCCAAGCCGTTGATTTGTCAGATGGGAGCGGGTAGGCAGCGAGGATAGCCGCTTTGCCTTCGGCCTATGCAACACGTGGGGCGGGCAGAACGGACGTAGAACATACGAGATTGGAGACCTGGAGAATGACGACCTTCAATGAACGCGAGAAGGGCTTCGAGAAGAAATTCGCGCACGACTCGGAGCTGCGTTTCAAGGCCGAGGCGCGGCGCAACAAGGCGCTGGCTGAGTGGGCGGGGGCCAAGCTCGGTCTCTCCGGTCCGGAGCTTGAGGACTATGTCAAGGCCGTCCGCAAGGCCGATCTTGAGGAGAAGGGCGACGACGACGTGTTCCGCAAGGTCAAGAGTGATCTTGCCGCGAAGGGTATCGCGGTCGCCGACCAGGAGATCCGCGAAGTCATGAGTGAGGCACTTGCCAAAGCGGTCATGGACCTCGAGGCAACCAAGAGCTGATGCGCGCGCGCAGCTGATCAAGCATGGGATGCGGCGTTCCTGCTGCATCCCTCATGCTTGCTGCAACGCGGGTCCGGCGACGGGAGCGCCGTCAGCGGGCCAGCCGCTGTAGGAACATTCCGAACGCGAGCAGACCATCGGGCCAGGGCCCATGGCCGCTCGCCACGTTGATGTGTCCGACCTCTCCGCCTTCCAGAATCGCTGATCCCCAGGCGGACGCCAGCGCGCGTGCCCGGTCCGCCGCGCAATAAGGGTCGTTCGCCGAGGCGACGAGTACGGAGGGGAAGGGCAGTGCCGCCATCGGGATGGGGGCAAATCCGCTGCCGTCCGGATCGTGGAACGTCTCGCCCGCCGTGATGGGCCAGCGCGAGGCATTCTCCACATCGGCGGGTGCCACGAGGAAGGCGCCGGCTGGTGGCGCGGACTGCAGCTCAACGAAACGGCCGACGCCAGCGTCGTCGAGCACGCGATCGTGCGCTTCGGCGGCCGCTTCATCTCTGGCGTCGAGCTGCTCGACTGCGACGCGACCTTCAGCGACGTCGAAGTCAGCGACTGCACGAGCAGCGGTTTCGACCTCAATGGCACGAGCTTCCCCGGTCTCTCCGGCTGCAACGTCGAGCGCTGCACCAGCGTGCCCTTCGATGCGGTCCCGATCGCCGCCGTCCCCGGATTCAGCGGGCTCTCCGCCTCGGACAACCCGAGCGGTGACCGCGTGCGCGTCTCGGTCGGGACCGTGCCCGCCGGCACGCTCGTGTCGATCGGCCCGGGCAAC
>CAZZPH010000098.1:0-8736 GCA_964655725.1 uncultured Hyphomicrobium sp. | reverse complement strand
AACGGTATGCGTCGTCGGCTCGATCTTCTCCAGAAGTCCCAAATCCGCCAAATCCGCCACGATGCGCAAGCGCGCTTCGAAGCGGTCGAGCCCGCGATAGGTCTCAGGCACAGCGTCGTTCAGCTTGCCGAACTGGTCGAGCACGTTGATCTGTGCAAGCCCCTGACGCTTGCCGACCTCGAAGTCGTTGAAGTCGTGTGCGGGCGTGATTTTGACGGCGCCTGTGCCCTTCTCGGGGTCCGAATACTCGTCCGCCACGATGGGAATCTCGCGGCCAACGAGCGGTAGGCGAACTTTCGCGCCGGCTTTGATCAAGGCCGCATAGCGCGGATCTTCCGGGTGCACGGCAACGCCCGTATCGCCCAGCATCGTCTCCGGCCGCGTGGTGGCGACGACGATGTAGGCCTTGTCGTAGCCCTTGAACTTCCCCGCCAGCGGATAGCGGAAATGGTACATGTGCCCGCTCGGGTCCTTGGCCAGAATCTTGGCCAGAGCCGCCGCTTCGAACGGCTTTTCAGGGTCCCCGTCGGACCATGAGAATGCACCGTGCTTTTCGACCTGTACGACTTCCAGATCGGAAATCGCGGTCTGGAACTTCGGGTCCCAGTTGACGAGACGCTTGTCCTTGTAGATGAGGCCCGCGCGATGAAGATCGACGAACACCTTGACGACGGCCTTTGAGAGACCTTCGTCCATCGTGAACCGCTCCCGGCTCCAGTCGCACGAGGCGCCGAGCCGCTTCAGCTGGTTGACGATCATTCCGCCGCTCTCAGCCCTCCACGCCCACACCGAGTTGAGGAAGGCTTCGCGTCCCATGGTCCTGCGGTCGGTCTTGTTTTCCGCAGCGAGCTTGCGCTCCACGACCATCTGAGTGGCAATACCGGCATGGTCCATACCGGGCTGCCAGAGCACGTCCTTGCCACGCATCCGCTCGAACCGGCACAGGATATCCTGCAGGGTATTGTTCAGCGCATGCCCCATATGGAGCGAGCCGGTCACGTTCGGTGGTGGAATGACGATCGTGAATGCGGGAGCTTTGGCCCGATCGGGCCGGCCGGCCTTGAAGGCCTCGGCCTTATCCCAATCGGCATGGACGCGCGGCTCGATTTCGGCCGGCTGGTAGATCTTCTCGAGCATGATGACTTGGGGGTTCTCTGAGGGGAAAGACGACCAAGTAGGACCGCGCTCCCCACGCTGTCAACGCCTCGGGTTCCCTCCCGCGTCAGGAGGGCACACCGAGCGCGCAGAACGCATGAGGATTTTGTGCTTGGCCGTCAGCCTCCTGAGGAGCGGGGCGTGCCGGGCTTGCCGGGCGCTGCCGCATCCAGCTTGAGCGCACGTTCGACGATTCTCGGCATATTCTCGGCGAGCCATTTTTCCAGCATCGGCCTCATCATGTCGACGACGACATCTTCCAGGGTGCGCGACTGGTGCTGATCCGGGGACCGGGTCTCCAACGGTCGAGGACCAGCCGAGGACACCTCTCCCGCCGCCGGTGGTGGCACCGCCACGGGCTTGGCCGTAACCGCAGCATCGTTCGAAAAACGATCGCCAGCCGTCTCGCTGGATGACTTGGCGAGACCCGCTGCCAGTGCATCAAGGGCTGCCTCAGCCGCCATGGCCGGTTCGACAGGCGGCGCGACGTCATCCTTGGGTGGGGCGACTTCGAGGTCCGCTGGTGGTGGTGGACTTCCCGCCACAACAGGCGCCTCGATGCTGACCGGAGGTTGCTCCGATGCAGCCGCTGGCACGGAGGGCGGGGCCGAGGACGGGACTTCCGGAGCCGGAGCGGGGGCAGAATTATAGCCCGAC
This sequence comes from uncultured Hyphomicrobium sp., assembly GCA_964655725.1. Taxonomy (GTDB): domain Bacteria; phylum Pseudomonadota; class Alphaproteobacteria; order Rhizobiales; family Hyphomicrobiaceae; genus JAGVSR01. The sequence continues at coordinate 6,924 of CAZZPH010000098.1, read as the reverse complement.
GGCGGATAGAACCCCGTTTTTCGTGGCATGAACAGGCCGCTTGCAGGTGCAGGACCCAACGAAGACGGCGACGGGGGCGTCGGTGAAGGAACTGAGGCTGTGGCAGGCGGCGATGCCTCAGGCGCCGGCCGCGAAGACGCCGCCATGGTCCCAGATGGAGCCTCGGTAATAGGGGCTGGGCCCGGAGCCAGGCCCGGGGTCGAGGCTGAGCCTTGGGCTGGGCCTGGAACTGACGGTGTGGATGCAGGATTAATGAGATTTGCCCACTTCTGGCGCGCAGCATCCACGGGAGACACCTCCGAACGGGATCTGCCGAGCGCTCCATCCGCATCTGAGGGAACGGCCTCAATGAGATCGGCAAGGTCCTCATCGATGGCCGCGGCACGCGCCCGGTTCGGCTCAGGAAGCGGAGCAGATGGCGTCGGCTCGGTGGCCCTGGATGGTACATGTCCCGCAAGCGCATCGCGCGCCGTGGGCAATTGAATACCCGGTGCTGCCAGACCCGGGCCTGCTCCCTCAGCGGGCACCTCTGCCGGCTTTCTGGCGATGTCCTTCATGGAAAATGGTGCTGGCTGGCCAAAACCCTGGGGGGCTGGCGGCGGCTTGCGAGCATCGGCTGGTTCATCGGCAATGATTTTGCGGATCGATGCGAGAATGTCCTCCATCGATGGCTCGGTCGGATTTCCCGTCATCGTCATGCCCCGCCTCGCTTCTCGATCATGCCAAGCGCCAGATGCTCTGTTGCGCGGTCCTCAAGGTCCGCCACTGGTAGCCCTCTCAGCCGAGCACTTCAATACGCAGATCACCATGCAAACACGCCGTTCAGCCAGCTTCAAGGCACGGATGCGGCCATTCTGAGGACCTGTGGGCGACTTATGGCTTCCTCGGTGATTTCACAGCCTCTGCAACCTCGATATGGAGAGCCTTTTCGACCATGCGAGGCATGTTCTCTGCCAGCCATTGACGCAGCATGGGACGCAGGAGGTCTGCGGTCGTGTCTTCGATCGGCGCGGATGCGAAATTGTCCTGGGGTGCAACCGGCGCCGGCACCTGGGGCACGGCCGGTGGCGTGGCGGGTACACTCACCGGGCCGGCGGATGGGTCTGCTGTAGCATGCCCGTCGCTCGCCAATCCGTAAGCCGGGTATGAAAGCGCTGGCGTGGCGGGTGCGGGGTCGGGCTCATCATGAGCGATGGCAGGTGCTGCCTCGGCCACCGCCGGCATGGGAGATGCGAATGCAGTTGCGGCAGAGACCGGCAGTGTTTGAACATCGACAGGGGCGATCGTTGGCTGGGAGCCCATGCCGCGGAAACGCGTATCCTTGAACGCCGCCATTTGGCGCGGGACTTCGGGAGTGCCGCTTCCCGTGCCAGACAGTGGGGCTTCCGTCATGACTGGAGTCGCAGACGCCTCGGGAGCCGCCGGCTCTAGGGCCTGCTCATCCGGCCTTTGGCCTACCGTCGACTCGTGGAATGCGGAAAGCTGGAACGGCGGCGCGGCTGAGGGAGGCGGGGAGGGGTCAGGGAATTGAGGGGACGACGTGGTGCCTGAACGCGGAAGTCTCAACGAACTCAAGCTCATGTCGCTGTGTTGCGTGTCGGCCGGAGCGGCGCCAGAGGCCGCGCGAATAGCATCCGTCAACCGGCCCAGCAGAGGGGCTGGCCGCTCCTGAGCTCCATTGCTTCCATTGCGAAACATTGAGGGAAGGTCGAAGTCACTGGGATCGTCTAATAACCCGTCGCCCTTCACCTGAACTGGTGCGGGATTGAGCTGAATGACCGGGTTGGCCGCTCCTGGCTCCTCAGCGATGATTCGCCGAATCGATGCCAGGATCTCCTCCATGCTTGCCTGGCCGTTCTTCTCCGACAGTTCCATGACAGGTCTCCGCTGACGCACACCACAACACAGTTCCGCACGGGGACGCGGATTGATCGAGACTTAGCGGCACTCGAGCTCCTCTGGACACGGCCAGGGCAACATGTTCGCCGCAAAGAGTGTCAGAATTCAACGGATTGTTCGGGGAACCCCTGCTGTGGCGCGACCGCAAAGCGAACGCTTGCAAATCTGCCCACTGAGAGCATTCAACCTGCCCACCGCCTCCCCGACGCTCCACCTGCAAGTTTTAGGTTAGTCTCGCGGCAATCATGTGGCGAAACTGCATCGACGCAAGTCAAAAGTGCAGATTGATCTCGAGCCGATGAGAGATCCGCGTCGAAGCTCAGTTTCCCAATATGTTCAGACTTTGGGGATTTCTGGTGTTAACCGGCGTTGCACGATCGGAACAAATTAAATTCGCTTGGCGCGTGGATGGCCGGATGGAAAACGGCAAAAACGTGATTATTCCCGCGTTACTTCATAATCTGCTGAGACCCGTGCGATGGCCACAGATCGAGATTTTCTCGCCGGCCGTCTTCATGAGTGATGCTGATGCCCCACCATTTGCGCCGCACATCGAAGTAATGCTGCTCGGGATCGTAGACGAGGCTCGACACACCCAGACTCAAGGCATCCAGACGGCCAATTGCCGCCTGCAGGGCATAAGCAGACACGATCAAATTGCGTCGCGTGGCAACCAATTGCACTTGTGAATCGAGATACTCCTGCTGCGCATTCAGCACCTCGATCAATGTGCGCTGCCCGACCCGCTCTTCCTCCCGCACCCCTTCCAAGGCCGTCAGGTTGGCATCGACCTGGATCTTGGCGCTATCGAGCTGAGCGCGCGCCGCGAGGAATTGCGACCACGCTGCGATGATCTGGGCCTTAACCTCCGTCCTAGCACGTTCGATTTCCTGGATCAGGCTCACATGGGTATGCTTGGCTTGGCGTACGCGCGCATGAACCTCGCCGCCCTGGTAGATCGGCACACTCAGCCGGCCCGTTACAGTCCCCGTCTCGACCTCGTTGATGCCCGGCGAGGTATCGAAGCGATCCCGATAGCTGGCCTCCAGTTGCACCTGGGGCAGCAACTCACCGCGTATCCGATCAACCGCAAAGCGCGCGGCCTGCTCCTGGTAGAGTGCTGCGACCACGTTGGGATGCTCTTGTGTTCCGCTGCCGATCGCCTCATCGAGCGAGTTGGGCAGCAACCCGGCTTTAAGGGCTGGCTCGACCAATCCGTCCGCCGGGGAACCGACGACCCGCTCATAGTCCGCTCGGCTGGATTTGAGGTTTGCACGCGCCAGATCCAGCTCTGAGACAGCACCGGCACGGCGCGCTTCGGACTGAGCAACATCGGTCTTGGTGACTTCTCCGACCGAGAACCGGTCACGGGTGGCCTGCAATTCCTCGCTCAGCACCTTCACATTGTTTTCGCGCAGGCGAACGACTGCCTGGTCGCGAACCACATCCATGAATGCGGTCACGGCCTCCAGCAGAACGATCTGCTCAACGTTTCGCAACACCTCCCGCCCGGCCCGCACGTTGGCTTCGGCCTGATTGACAGCGTTGGTGGTCTGAAACCCACGGAAAATAGGCTGGGTCAGCGAAAGTCCATAGCCGCGAGGTTTCAGTTCACCTTCGCCGGGCGTGTCCGGACGGGTATTCGTATATTGGTAGTTCACGTCGGCATCGCCCGTGATGACCGGCCTATAGCCCGACATGGCGCGGGCGACATCTTCGTCCGTAGCCCTCAAACGCGCCCGCTCAGCATCGATACGAGGATTGTAGGAGTAGGCGGCAGCAAGGGCCTCATCGAGCGTGATCGCCCGGGCTGGTGCCACAGCAAGGATTGACACGGCAGTGGTCATGACGGCAATGCCCGCCGCCATCCCCCAGGACGACGACCGCTGCCCTCTTTTCCTACTCCATGAGAGAAACAAAAATGACCCCCTTCTGCGCCCACCTGCAACGCTGCCTTCAGCTGCAGGATCAAACCGCAGCCGCCTGCAGCGCATCTCGTCCGAGCTATAGTGCGATTCTCCGACTCGAAGTGGCGCGCATAAAGGACTGTTGATAACCCGTTAACCCTGACAACTCCATGTGCTGGCAGCAAGAATTGATCCGGCGGAGCGGGTATCGCGGTTGTTTGTCTGGGTGTAGTGGCCCGATATCCACATACGGCCCGCCCGGTGGGAGGTCCCGTTCGTCCGCAGGACTCAATCCTCGGCGGCGCGCAGCCGCAACGGGACGGGTTCGTCAGAGTATACGTCATCGCGCAGAGCGGGCCTGAATTGGGGCTCGGGCCGGATGGGCTCGCTGCGCTGCGATACGGCCGGCGCTTGCGGCCTGTTGCTCGTCCCCTGCCTCGTCGCACGATCGGGTTCGATTTCGGGTGCGCCGATACTGACGTCACCATAATCGAGGGCTGCGGCTTCGTTGGCCCTTGGAGCTCCCATGCGCCGATAGACAATGTCGGTGGAGAACCATTCGTCGCGCGCCGACTTGTAATGCTCCTCCGGATCATAGATGAGCCCGTCATCCTCGATGGCCTCCCCCGTCAGGCGGCCAATCTCCGCCAAAACGGCGTAGCCCGCCACCACCAGATCGCGCCGCGTGCTGACGGCCTGGACTTGAGCCTCGAGATATTCCTGTTCCGCATTCAAGACGTCGAGCAACAGCCGCTGTCCGACTTTTTCCTCCTCGCGCGTACCTTCAAGAGCGACGGCGCTTGCTTCGACCTCGATCTCATCGGACTTCAATTGTGCCCGCGCCGCCATCAACCGCGACCAGGCTGCCGTCACGTTTGCTTCCGTTTCCGAGCGCGCCTGCTCAATCTCCTGGAGACGGCTGACATGCGTGTGCTTGGCCTGCCGGACGCGCGCGCGAACCTCGCCGCCCTCGTACAGCGGAATGGTCACTCGACCGCCAATGCGTCCCTCCTGCTCGTTTGCGAACAGTCCCGAGGAATCGCCGCTGTGGGTATAGCTGGCATCGAGGTTCACCTGCGGCAGCAACTCGCCCCAGATCTTGTCGACGTTAAAACGCGCGGCTTCTTCCCGGTAGAGTGCCGAAATGACGTTGGGAGCTTCGCGCTCGGCGATTTCCAGAGCGTGGGTCAGCGACTTGGGGAGGGCTTTATTGGACAGCGGAGGACCCGATACGCTCTCGGGGGGATGTCCGACAACATGCTGATAGCGCGCCCGTGCGACCTTCAGGTTGGCACGTGCCCGATCAGCCGCGGACAGCGCGCGTGCCCGCCGCGCCTCGGCCTGCGCGACATCAGTGCGGGTCACCTCGCGCGCGGCCCGTCGAGTGCGGGCGGCATCGAGTTCGGTTGAGAGAACCTCAACATTGCGCTCGCGAATCCTGAGAATCGCGTTGTCACGCACCACGTCCACATAGGCCTCCACCGCCTCCAGCAGAACCTGGCTTTCAACGCGACGCAAATTCTGACGCCCGGCCCGCACAAGCGCCTCTGCCTGCGAGACCTCGTTGGTTGTGCGAAACCCAGAGAACAACGGCTGGGTGACACTGATCTGGTAGGACCAGGGATCGGCCCCACCATCGGTCGGCCGCGCCGGCTTACTCGTCGTCGTCTCATGTGACATCGAAGCTGATGCGCCAACCTGGGGCCGATATCCGGAATTGGCGCGGGCGACATCCTCGTCCGTCGCGCGTAGCTTGGCGCGCTCCGCATCCAACCGGGGATTGTTGCGATAGGCAGCCGACAGGGCTTCCCGGAGTGTTTCCGCGTGCGCCGCCTCCATGAAGAGCATGACCGTCAGCATGGCCGAGACGCAGCAATGCACGGCGCTTCGCCACCATTGGCGCGCCGATCGCTCACTGTGTACCGACGCCACGCCCGGCGGCATGTACTTGCCTCCACAACCTCCGGCCAAACGCAATGGCCCCAAGGGTCTGGAATGCCCCTGATTCGCTGAAGGAACGGTAAACCCATGTCCAGGAACGGAACGGACAGCAGTTGGTCTAGGGCACGGCTGGGAGTGTGAGGCCGGTCACCGGGGTCAGAAAACTGCCGCCAGGGCGGATCAGCGTTGTTTCGCCAGAACTGACGAGCACCTCGGCGGGCGTGGGGTGGCTCAAAAAGCCGACAGGACTCGTCGACAAGCCGTAAGCGCCAGATTGCAACACCGCGAGGATGTCGCCGGGCACGACCGCCGGCATCGGCGTCTGGCGTCCCAACGTATCGAGCGGCGTGCACAGCGGCCCGACGATCGAAGCGGGCGCGAGATCCTGATCATCCATGCGGCTGGCTGCGACGATCGGGTAATCACGTTTGATCACCTGACCCAGATTTCCGGACGCTGCCAGATGATGATGCATACCCCCATCCGTCACGATGAACCTCTGCCCGCGCGATTGTTTCACACTGCGCACACGCATGAGGTACATGCCTGCAGGACCTGTCAGATAACGCCCCGGCTCGATCAGCACCTGGGCCTGTCTCAGCAGGGGATCGGAGGAGACCTCGCTCGCAAGAACGCACGCGCCCTCAGCAAGTGCCGTCAGATCGAGTGTCTCGTCACCGGTGTGATAGGGAATGCCAAGCCCGCCCCCCAGATCGATGCGTTGCAACGGACGGCCGATCGCCTGCGCAACATTGCGCGCAAGTCCGATCCCATATCGCCATTGGTCGATCAGAACGGCGGCCGAGAGGATTTGCGTACCCGCAAACAGATGCACGCCAGACAGCTTCAGTCTGGGATGCTGGGCCACGGCCTCAAGCACATCACCGACGATCTCCTCATCAAAGCCGAACGCGGCAGGCTTTCCCCCCATGCGCATCGCACCGCCTTGTGCGGCCGCGCCGGGATTGATGCGGATGGCGACATGTACGTCGCGGCCCGTCCGCTCTGCAATAGCCGACACTGCCGCGATTTCCTCGAAGCTTTCCAGATGGATCTCGCCGATGCCGCCGCCAATCGCCAGCTCCAGCTCCGCGCGACCCTTGCCCGGACCGGCAAACAGGATGTTGCCCGCAGAGCAACCGGCGGACAGCGCAAGCAGGAACTCCGCGCCCGATGC
>CAZZPH010000097.1:0-8965 GCA_964655725.1 uncultured Hyphomicrobium sp. | reverse complement strand
TCGCTGTAGGGCTCATCGTCCGGATCGCCACTGGCACGGACGTAATCGAAATCACCAAGCAGCCAGAGATGATCGAGGGACGCACCGACGGCCTCGATGGACCCCGGAGGCGGCAGGACTTCATCCCCGACCAGCTTCTCGCCATTGCGACGGCCGATATCCTCATCGCTCAGCCCGACAAGATGCCCGAGCGCACTGCCCGTATCCACGTCAACAAGCTGGCCTTGCGAACCTGGCTCACCGCGTTTCAAGTCATCGCGGCCCCACCGTGCAGTCTCATCGCCCAAGCCCCTGCCATCGGTAGGAGCCGATGCGAGACCCGGCGGCAGAGCCTGCTGTCCGGCAATTTGCCCCGCGCCCGCAACCGTCGCGTCGTCGGCCGGATCGCGCGCATGCTCACTGTCGGCATAGGCTTCTGCACCCTGGGCCAAAGCCGCAGCGATGGCCTGTGCACTCAGCCCTTTTGCCAGTCCGTCCAGCACTTCGACGATCCCATCGGGATGGGCGTCGATCAGAGACAGGAGTTCACCTGGACGGCCTTCGTACAGAGCGACCAGTTGTTCACTTCCTGCAAGACTTATCAGCCGGTCGTCGGCCATCCTGAGGGCGAGCTGGCCGTCCGCGGTGATCTCGGCAACGGCCCCCTCGCCGTGTGCCAGCTGGATCAACTGACCGATCGTCCCGGCCTCGGGAACGACCACGCCGGCCGGCTCGGGCGACATCCCGGATGGAGTATGTGGCGAAGGGGTCGCCGCTTCTGCAAACTCGACGGCATCCTCATTCGGCACAATCTCGCCCGAACGGCTGTTCGACTGAAAGCGATCCATCCCACACACCCACTGACGCAACAAGAACACGACAACGCTGGCGTCCCTGCCATGCGTCCACCGGCGCCCATATTTGGGATGTGCACCGATTGCATTGACAATGACCGCTGAATGGTTTCCGAATAGCTAATTGTGCGCAGCGATAGTGCGAGACGGCTTCATAATTCCAATTACAAACGAAACATTACTATTCAGAATTGATAAATCTTTGAAACATCTGCGACCTGCAATGCCCTGCCCATCAATACAATGTCCATCACAATGTTCATCCTGCTCCGGAGCGGCGCTCTGGGCGCGCAGACGCCCAACACACTACGCTCTTTTCCGGCGGCAAAACTGCGAGGTTGCAATTGATCACACTCAATTGCGCGTCGCGACACGGGATGTTAAAATGCATTCATTAATCGGGGCGCGCGCAGGAGCAATTGACCGAGCGCGTCCCTCGTCTCCACTGAACTCATCTCCTAATATGTACGAGATGTGGCCAATCGCCGGAGATTTCGTCATTCATGAATGACTATGCTTGCGCCCTGCTCGTCCGGGACGGCCGGATCCTGCTTGCCAAGCGGGCCGCACACCGGCGTCTCTATCCGGGCCTGTGGGATGTCCTGGGCGGGCATGTTGAAGACGGCGAAAGCTTGTCTCAGGCTTTGTCACGGGAGCTCTGGGAGGAGGCCGGGATTGCACCGCTGTCCTTCCGGTTCATGGCGACGTTGCATGATCGCGCCGCGCACCTGACGGGCGTTCTCAATTACCACATGTATCTCGTCAGCCGGTGGTCAGGCGGTGAACCGCAAATTCGAAACGATGAACACACACAATTTTCGTGGTTTCTGATCGACGAGGCCACGCGGCTTCCCGATCTGGCATTGGACAGCTACAGGGATCTGTTCCGCGGGCTTTCCCAAGCCGCCACCAATTGAAACACGTCGGGAGGTCAACCCGCAGCAGCAATCCTCACCGTGGTTCCCGCATCGCGCAGCCTTCCGGCAAGCGCTGGAGGAGGCGGCGCATTGCTGACGAAGTCGGCCACTGATAAGAAATCGCAAATGCAGACGGGCGCCCGGGCGGTGTACTTCCAGGCATCAGCCGCGACAATGACCCGCTCGGATCGCTCGATCATGGCTCTGGCGACGCGCGCCTCGTCAACGTCGAAGTCCTTGTAGCCATCGACCTCGTCAACCGATCCGATGGAGAGGATAGCGAGATCCGCACGGAACTGCGCAATGAGCCCATGGGCTTCCGCTCCCACAGCCGCCGCAATGTCTCCGCGGATCGATCCACCGGCCATATAGACCTGATGGTCGCAGCGCCCCGCCAGTGTGTGCGCGATTTCCAGAGAATTGGTGACGACCGTCAAATCGCGCTTTTTCAAGAGCGCGCGGGCAACGAACGCCGTTGTCGATCCACTGTCGATCAGGACGGTCATGCCATCACAGACCAGTTCGGCGACGGCCAGCCCGATGGCCTGCTTGGCGCTGGTTCTTTCCTTCATGCGCCGCGAGAACGGCGGCTCGCCTTCCGCACCCGGCAGCACCACCGCACCATGCACGCGTTCGATCGCGCCCTGATCGACGAGACCCTTGACGTGACGGCGAACCGTCTCGTCAGAGATCTCAAGCCGATGTGCAAGCTCGGCAATAGTTGCCCGGCCCGACTGCGAAAGCTCATCGAGGATCGCACTTTGCCAACGTGTCGGAACATTCATGGGTTGCCGCTGCTCCAATTGTGGAGGCTTCGTGGTTTTACGCCGAACACTACCATCAATTGTGTGGATTTCTATTGACTTTGATGTGGCTTTCGGCCGAGCCTGCCCAAAGGTCGCAGGTGCGGCCACGGCGCATGGGGGCCGAGCAAGGCTCGCAAGAACATCCCGCGCGCCGATCCTCGAAGGGAGAGGTCGGAACATGGTAAGACGGGTACTGACCACCGCGGTCACGGTTCTGTCACTGGTCGCCGCCGGCACGCCAGCCGTCGCGGCCGATGCCAAGGACCCCATCAAGCTGACGCTGCACGATTGGACGGGTCAGTTGATCACGACACGTCTGATGGGCGAGGCGTTGAAGGGAGGCGGGCTCAACATCGAATATGTCCAGGCCGACTACCTGGCACAGTTTGCGGGTCTGAAGACTGGAGACCTGCACGTCGCGATGGAGATCTGGGAAACCACGGGCCGCGAGGCCATGGACGAGGCGACCGCTACGGGGCAGGTCGAGAACCTCGGCGAGACGGGCATGCTCGCCATCGAGGAGTGGTGGTACCCGGAGTACGTCAAGGAAAAGTGCCCCGGTCTTCCCGGCTGGGAGGCGCTCAAGGCCTGTGCGGAGGTCTTCGCAACGGCGGAAACCAAGCCCAAGGGCCGTTATCTCGGCGGACCCGTCACATGGGGCGGCTTCGACGAGGAGCGCGTCGCAGCTCTCGGGCTGCCATTCGAAGTCGTGCATGCTGGAACGGACGCGGCACTCTTTGCCGAGCTCGAATCTGCCTACCAGCGCAAGGCCCCGATCCTGTTGTGGGTCTATGCACCGCACTGGGCACCACTGAAGTACAAGGGCGAATGGGTCGATTTCCCCAAGTACGAAGCGGCCTGTTACACGGACCCCGCATGGGGCTCCAATACGTCCGCCACCCATGACTGCGGCAAGCCGCGCGGACCGATCTGGAAAGTCGTCTGGTCAGGCCTCAAGGACAAGTGGCCGAGCGCCCACGCGGCGATCCAGAAATTCAACATCACCAACGACGAAATGGGCGCGCTGATCTCTGCCGTCGACCTCGACGGTAAGAGCGTGGAGGATGTTGTTGCGGGCTGGATGAAGGACAACGAGGCACGCTGGAAGGGCTGGGTCGGCCAATAGGCCGGCGCCGGCTTTTTGTACCTTGGGCGCTCACGCGATCCCAAGGTACCAACGCAGTGGGCACACCTGATCCGCGGGACGTGGTACGCGCCTCGTCCCGCGGGCAAGATAATCTGCCCTTGCCCAATACCCCTCGCACCCAATACGCCCCGCGCCCGGAGCACGCGACACCGTGAATGACGCCGCGCTCACCTGCCGCAATGTCTGGAAGCTGTACGGACCCGACCCAACCGGGTTTATCGGCCGTCATGGCTCCGCGCCTGATGATGCCGCTATTGCATCGGAAGGCTATGTCGCCGCCGTTGCGGACGCGACGCTCACCATCTCGCGCGGCGAAATCTTCGTCATCATGGGGCTGTCGGGTTCAGGCAAGTCCACGCTCGTGCGCTGTCTGGCGCGCCTCATCGAGCCGACTTCAGGCGCGATCGACTTCGATGGCCGCAGCCTGCTCGATGCGTCGCCGTCAGAACTGATCGAACTGAGGCGCCACAAGATGGGCATGGTGTTCCAGCACTTCGCCCTTCTCCCGCACCTCAGTGTTCTCGCAAATGTCGCTTTCCCACTGGAGATCCAAGGCATCGCCCGACGTGAACGCAACGCCCGCGCGATGGACATGATCGAGCTTGTCGGCCTCAAAGGCCGCGAGACCAATCTGCCGCACGAATTGTCCGGCGGACAGCAACAGCGCGTTGGCATCGCGCGCTCGCTTGCCACCAATCCCGACATCTGGTTTCTCGACGAGCCGTTCTCAGCACTCGATCCCCTGATCCGCCGCGAGATGCAGAACGAGTTCCTGCGCCTCCAGTCGGTGCTCCATAAGACCATCGTGTTCATCACCCACGATTTCGACGAGGCGATCCGTCTTGCCGACCGCATTGCCATCATGCGCGATGGCCGTATCGTTCAGACCGGCACGCCAGAGGAACTCGTCCTCGCCCCCGCCGACAGCTACGTGATGGAGTTCACCCGCGAGGCCCCACGCGCCAAGATCCTCTCCGCACGCGCGATCGCACGCGCGCAGCGCCCGGGTGACGAGATTACCGGGAACATTGAAGCCGACCGAAAAGTCATCACATTTGCCAGAGACGTGGCGGCCACACCGGCCGTCCTCGCCGTCATCGATGCTGCGGGCCAGCCCGTCGGCATCATCGACAGCGACTGCGTTCTCTCCGTCCTGCTCGGCGTACCGGAGCGCACATGACGACGGCTGGCGCAACAGCAGACGTGCCCGCGATCCGCGCCCCGCGTGCTGCGGGTCTGGTGTGGGTTGCGCTGGCGGCGGCCTCCATCACATGCGCGATGCTGGCCGACGGCATCATACCACCCTGGCTGCTGGAGATCCCGCCCCATTGGCGGCTGGGCCTCGATCAGATCATCTCGCGCTTCATGAAGTGGCTGGTGGAAGAGGCCTCACTGGGGTTCTTCACGGTGCGGGAAGCCACGCGAGCGGTGAGTGCAGCGCTGGACGTTCCCTTGTCGGTCGCAACAGGGCTGCTGTCCACAGGGCTGCAGCAGGGCCGCGGCTCGACAGCAGTCCAACTTGCTCCGCCGCTGCCATGGATTGCCGTCGTCGGCATCGCCACCGCAATCGGCTATCGCCTCGGCGGGTGGAAACTCGCGCTGATCGCCGGGGGAGCGTTCCTGTATCTGGCGGTGTTCGGCCAGTGGGCGAGCGCCATGACGACGCTTTCATCGATCGCGATCGCGGTGCCGCTCGGCGTGGCCGGTGGGCTGCTGCTCGGCGTTCTCGGGTTCCGGGTTCCCCTCGCGCGGAGAATCTTGGAGCCGATCCTGGACCTGATGCAGACCGTTCCGATCTTCGCCTACCTGATCCCGATCCTCTTCCTGTTCGGATTCGGGCCAGTGGCCGCTCTCATCGCCACCATGATCTATGCAATGCCGCCGATGGTGCGCGTGACGATGACAGCGCTTGAGGCCGTGCCGCGCGAAGTGGTCGAATACGGAACGATGGCGGGCACCACGTCGCGTCAGCTCCTGTTCAAGGTCATGCTGCCGGCAGCCCGTCCCCAGCTTCTTGTCGGTGTGAACCAGGTCATCATGCTCTCTCTCAACATGGTGATCATCGCCTCCATGATCGGCGCGGGAGGCTTGGGATACGATGTCTTGACCTCACTGAGACGTCTCGACATCGGCCGTGGTCTGGAGGCCGGATTCTCCATCGTTGTACTCGCCATCGCGCTCGACCGGCTGAGCCAGGCCTGGGCGAACCGGAGACTGGAAAACTCCGGGACGGGATGGTCGTTTGCGATCGCGCTCTTGGCCTTCACAATTGTCACTTATCTTCTTGGCCTCTTCATCTCCGGTATCGCCACCTATCCCCAGGCTTGGCAGATTTCGACCGCCCCGATGTGGGGCGAGGCCGTGCGCTGGTTCAACGTCACCTTCTTCGATGTCCTCGATGCGGTGAAGAGCGCGATCCTCCTCAACGTGCTCATTCCCCTCAAGCGCTTCATGATCGCACAACCCTGGCCGCTCGTCGCCTTTGCGGTCGGATTTGCCGGATGGAGGCTCGGCGGTTGGCGGCTCGCCGCACTGACCGCGGGGCTGGCCATCTTCATCGCGCTCAATGGCCAATGGGAAAACGCGATGGAGACGGTCTACCTGTGCGGCATCTCCGTGGTGCTGGCGGCTTTGATCGGCCTGCCGATCGGAGTCCTCGGCGGACTGAGCGACCGGGCATGGCGCGTCATCGAGGCCATCATCGACACGCTGCAAACGCTGCCGAGCTTCGTCTATCTCATACCCGCCGTAATGCTGTTCCGCGTCGGCGATTTCACGGCCATGATCGCCATCGTCGTCTATGCGCTAGCGCCGGCGGTGCGCTATACGGCTCACGGCATTCGCAATGTGCCCCAGCCCCTCATCGAGGCGGGCCTGACCTCGGGCTGCACGCCGCGCCAGCTTTTGAGCCGGATCAGGCTGCCGATCGCCCTGCCCGTCATCCTGCTCGGCCTGAACCAGACCATCATGCTGGCACTCTCGATGCTCGTGATCACCGCGCTCGTCGGCACACGCGATCTGGGCCAGGAAGTCTACATCGCCTTGACGAAGGCGGATGTGGGTCGCGGCATCGTCGCTGGATTGTGCGTCGCCGCGATTGCCATCATCGCCGACCGTCTGATTCAGTCCAGCGCACAGCGGCTCGAGCGCCAGCGCGGAGGGGGGGAGCATGCAGCCTGAAGATGTGAAAGCCGCGGCGGCAGCCCGCGTTGCAGACCTGCCGATCTGGTTCGGCCGGGTCGATCCCAAGCCGCTCGCCGGCGGCATCACCAATCACAACTTCGTCGTCGAGGATCGGGGGCGGCGTTACGTGGTTCGCGTCGGCGAGGACATTCTTGTCCATGGCGTCGTGCGCGCAAACGAACTGGCGGCCAGCCGGGCGGCCCATGCTGCCGGCATCAGCCCGCGCGTCGTCCACGCAGAACACGGCATTCTTGTTCTCGATTTCATCGAGGCGCGGACCTTCTCCCCCGACGACGTCCGCAACCCGCAGAACATCCCCCGCCTCGTCGATCTCGTGCGCCGCTGTCACCGCGATATTCCCCAGCATCTGCGCGGCCCCGCCGCCATGTTCTGGGTGTTTCACGTTCTGCGTGACTACGCCCATACGTTGAGCGAAGGCGACAGCCGCCACATCCCGATCCTCCCCCGCCTGCTTGAGGAGGCCGCAGCACTCGAACGCGCCGTCGGACCGATTGAGGTCGTGTTCGGCCACAACGATCTTCTGGCCGCCAATTTCCTCGACGATGGGCAGCGCCTGTGGATAGTCGATTGGGAGTACGGCGGCTTCAATTCTCCGCTGTTCGACCTCGGCGGGCTAGCCTCCAACAGCGAGCTACAGCCCGGCGATGCCGAGCGTATCCTGGAGCTCTATTTCGATCATCCAGTGGATGACGGCCTCAGACGCCGTGCTGCTGCCATGACCGCCGCCTCGCTGCTGCGCGAAACGATGTGGAGCATGGTCTCGGAGATCCACTCCAAACTTGATTTCGACTACGCCGCCTATACCGCCGAGAACCTCAAGCGCTACGAGGCGGCCTATTGTGCGTTCAACGCCATGGAGACAGCATGAGCAGCCTGCCCGCCTCTGCCAAAATCATCATCATCGGTGGCGGGATCGTGGGATGTTCCGTCGCCTACCACCTCGGCAAGATGGGGCTGACCGACGTCCTCCTTCTTGAGCAGGGCAAGCTAACGTCGGGTTCGACGTGGCACGCAGCGGGTCTGGTCGGACAGCTGCGCTCGAATGCCAACATCACGCAGCTTCTGGGATACTCCGTCGCCCTCTACGATCGCCTGGAGCAGGATACAGGCCTTGCCACCGGATGGAAGCGCAACGGCGGATTGCGCCTCGCCTGCAATGCAGAGCGCTGGACGGAGGTCAAGCGGCAGGCGACGACGGCCACATCCTTCGGCCTGGAAATGCACCTCTTAAGCGCGCAGGAAGCCCAAAAGCTCTGGCCGCTGATGCAGGTCGACGATGTCGTCGGCGCCGCGTTCCTGCCAACCGACGGGCAGGTCTCCCCCTCCGACATCGCCATGTCGCTCGCCAAGGGTGCGCGCCAGAGCGGCGTCACGATTGCCGAGGGCGTGAAGGTCACGGGCATCGAGACCGCAGACGGCCGCGTGCGTGGCATCACGACATCAGCCGGCAGGATCACTTGCGACAAGCTCGTCATCACAGCCGGTCAATGGTCGCGCGAGATCGCGGCCCTTGCAGGTATCAACGTCCCTCTCGTCTCGGTACAGCATCAATATCTCATCACCGAGCGCATCGACGGCGTGACACCGGACCTGCCGACGCTGCGCGATCCCGATCGCCTCACCTATTGGAAAGAGGAGGTCGGCGGCCTCGTGATGGGCGGGTACGAATCCAACCCGAAGCCTTGGGCCGAGGACGGCCTGCCTCATCCGTTCGAGTTCCAGCTCCTCGAGAACGATCTGGATCACTTCGAACCTCTTCTGGAACTGGCCGCTGGTCGCGTCCCCGCCATGGAGACGGCCGGCATCAAGCAGTTTATCAACGGACCTGAAAGCTTCACGCCGGACGGCAACTTCATTCTGGGCGAGGCGCCCGAGGTGGCTGGAATTTTCATCGGTGCCGGCTTCAACGCTTTTGGCATCGCATCAGGCGGCGGAGCCGGCATGGCGCTCGCCGAGTGGACAGCAAAAGGCGCCCCACCGTTCGATCTGTGGGCCGTGGACATCCGCCGGTTCGGCAAGAACCATCTCGATACCGGATGGGTGCGCACGCGCACGCTC
>CAZZPH010000096.1:0-8966 GCA_964655725.1 uncultured Hyphomicrobium sp. | reverse complement strand
GGCGCCGGCCCCGGTAGCGGACCGAAAAACACGTCTTGAGGACGATGACGGCCCAGCAGAAGCTGGTAGAGCCGCGAAGCATCCGGATCGCCGGGCTGGATGAGATCGGACCGCGCGACCAGATCATCGAGGTCGAGAATGTTGCCAAGCCGCCCTTTGACTGGCGGATGCTCGAGAAGGCTTGCGTCGTGGCAGCGTGCGCAATGCGTTCGCAAGAGCGTTTCGACCGAGTGCGGTGGCTGCGTGTCATCTTGCGCGCAGGCAGGGAGCGCCGGAAACCATAGCGCTGCGGCGGCGCACAACGAGAGCACCCATCCCCTCGCCGCCGGCCACCTCACCCGCCGAACGCCTCTCCCCGATGGACCCAGCACGCACGCCTCACTCACACCCTCAACGCCCCGCCGCACCATACCCAAGCACGCTGTGTGATCCTAGTGCTCTGGATCGAACCCGTAACTCTCAGGACCAGGCCCGTCCGTGCTCGCAAATCCAAGACACAACCCGCTGACCAGCCTGCACTCCAGCGGGACGGATCATGTCTGAACCCGTGTCAGTCCTGCAGCGCCAGCCGGTCGAGAGCCTGACGGGTCGTGCGGTCGAAATAGCCGTGGGCGCGGCCCGCATAGAGGCCTTTTTCCGCCAGGAGTCGCTGGACCTGACGGCGCGTAGCGTAGCTCCAGCTCTCCGGACGGCGCTGGACATCGGCGCGCGCCTGCTCATTGCCCGCCTTGTAGGCCGCCAGGAGAAGGTCGGCGGCGCGAGGCGGATTGCGTGCCACGCCGCGGCCTTCGTCATAAAGGACCGCGAGTTCGCGTTGCGCACCGGCATGCCCCATGCGACCGGCGGCCTCAAGAAGGCGCACGGCTTCGGTCAGATCGCGCATGCCCGGCGTATCGCGCTGACGAACATTGCCTGGTGGCTTCAAGAGGATCAGCGCAAGATTGTACATCGCCCGCGGCTGGCCCTTGTCGGCGGCCTGCGCGTAGAGGCTGCGCGCTGCCGGCAGATCGCGCGCCACACCTTTGCCCTCCGCGTGCAGAAAGGCGAGACTGGTCAAGGCGTGCGGATCGCCCTTCTCCGCGCCGAGGCGGTAGAGGCGGACGGCCTCGGCAAGATTGCGCTCTGCGCCCTCACCGAACTCGTACATCGTGCCGAGCGAGGCCATCGCGCCTGCGTGTCCCAGATCGGCGGCGCGGCGATACCATTCAGCGGCAGCACCAAGGTCGCGGCCAACGCCCCGGCCCTTATCGTAGGCGCGGGCGAGCTGATACATCGCAGCAACAAGCCCTCCCTCCGCAGCCGTTTTATAAAGACCGGCAACTTCGGTCAGATCTGCATCGCCAGCACCCGGCTCGTCGAGCGACAACGCCTTCTCGAAAGCGATCTCAGCAGCGCTACGCGTCGCACTTTCATTCGACAGGCTCCAACTCCAAACCTGTGGCTTGGCGGTCAGATGTGAAATCCTGATTTCGGCGAGTTCGCGGAACAGGCCATCGGGATAGGTGTCGACATGGCGGCGGAAAGCGACGGGATCAGACGACGATCGGATCGTCTCCCAGGCAGCAAGTTCGGCAAAGCGCACGTCGGCATCGTGCGCGGATATCCGGTCGTCGCGCACGGATCCTTCTGGCCGCGCGATCTTGGGCCGGAAATAGAAGTCACCCGTGAGTGAGGAATGCTCCCAGGGCGTCTGCCGGCCTCCCGTAATATCGAGAACGCTGCGCCGCGCGCGCCGGAACACTTCTTCAAGTGCCAGGCCCTCCTGCCGGATCGCCTCGGCGAGAGCCTGCGTGTAGGGGCTGTTGCGGCCGGTGCCATCAAGGGCAACCTGCCCCGGCGCGGTGGCATAGGCGATCAGCGTTCCCGAAGGGGCTGTCACGGGCGCCAGTCCGCGCCCGAGCGAACGCGCGCTCGATGGAAACGGGTTGTCGCGGCACGCATCGAGGATCGCAACATTGAGCCGGCTCGACGCCCGCTCCATCGTCTTGAGGATTTCGGTCAGATTGACGCCGGCCAGCGCCACCTCCTCGGCATCCCGGATATCGGCGCCTATGGGGATCAGGTAGTTCTCACCATCGACCTGCACGCCGTGACCGGCGTAATAGAATATGCCCACGCTGTCGCCCGAGCGCAGCCTGCGGCCGAACTCCAGGATGGCGCGCTTCATGGCCGGTTGATCCGCATCCGTGACGACGGAGACCTCGAACCCGACCGAGCGGAGTGTCTCGGCTACGAGTTGCGCATCGTTCTTCGGATTGGCGAGCGGCTTACTGCCATAGGCGGCGTTCCCCAGCACCAGAGCAACGCGTGTCTCTGCAGCGAGAGGCCCCGCAAGACAGCACACAACCAGAAGTGCTGCCCCGGCGGCACACAGGCGGGTTAGGCGCCAACTCGTTCTGATGCCTGTTCTCGCCAAATCTTCATCCTACGTCGCCAGTTCAGTGGTTCGCCCGCGCCGGTTGGAACTGCTCCAACTGAAGAATCGGGCCGCCCGGACGATCCTAGGCACCCATGACCACGACGCCAGGGCCGGCGCGACTTCTCCCCGGCTCATTCGTCAACCCAATTGATCGATTCCGGCAGATTTGCGCCTCGTTCCCGCCTAAGAGATCGGGAAACGGGGCGTAATGGCGCGCCCCGCGGAAGCGACCACGAAAGACCTGACGTGATGCGCAATGGCGGCCGTATCCTCATCGACCAGCTGACACTGCAGGGCGTGGAGGTGGTCTTCCAGGTGCCGGGCGAAAGCTTTCTGGCGGCCCTGGATGCCCTGTTCGACACGCCCGCTATTCGCACGGTGGTCTGCCGTCACGAGGGCGGCGCTGCGATGATGGCGGAGGCCGCGGGCCGCCTGCGCGGCCGCCCGGGCATTGCCTTTGTCACACGCGCGCCAGGGGCCGCTAATGCTGTCAGTGGCGTCTATGTCGCCCACCAGGGGCAGACGCCCATGATCCTGTTCGTGGGCTTGCCTCCACGGCGCATGTACGGCCTCAACGCCTTCCAGGATTTCGATCTCGCCGGCATGTTCAGGGACATTTCCAAGAGCGTGGAGATCGCACCCAGCGCGGCACGCTTGCCGGAACTCGTGACCCGCGCATTCGCCCTTTCGATGTCGGGCCGTCCGGGCCCGGTCATCATCGGCCTGCCAGAGGACGTCCTCATGGACACCGCCGAGGCCGCCGATGGGCGTTTCGTATCACCGCCACGCGCGGGGGTCTCGCAGACGACGATGAAGGAACTCGAGACCTTGATCGCCACAGCCGAGCAGCCCCTTATGATCGTCGGCGGCCCGCGCTGGTCGGATGGCGTCCGCCAATCCGTGCAGGCGTTCGCCATGCGTTTCGACGTGCCCGTTGCCGCCGCATTTCGCGCGCAGGACTATTTCGACAATCGCCATGCCTGCTATGCCGGACACATCGGCATCAACATGGATAAGAAGCTCGCAACGGCCATTCGGGCCAGCGATCTGCTCATCGTTCTTGGCGCGCCACTCGACGACATCGGCACCGCCGGATGGACACTTGTGACGTCACCTGATCCCGCACAGCGCGTGGTGACGATCCATCCCGCAGGGCCCGATCCGCGCGACGGGATCCGCCCGATGCTGGCGATCGCCGCCGATGCGGAAGGCTTTGCAGAGCAATTACCGATGCTGGAGCCACCGCCGGAACGCCCGTGGGGTGCCTTCCGCCGCGATCTGCGCCGCGCCTTTGAAGCCTCGCAGACCGTCGCGCCTGTTCCAGGGGACGTGCACTTCGGCAAGGCGGTGCGCACGCTTTCAGAACGCCTGCCTGAAGGCGCCATCATCGCAAGCGGAGCTGGCAACTTCAGTCAGTTCGTCCACCGCTACTTCACCTACAAGCAATTTGCGACCAGTCTGTCACCGGCGTCGGGCTCGATGGGTTACGGCTTGCCGGCTGCAATCGCGGCCGCAACCTTGAACAGTGACGCTACCGTGATCGCATTTGCCGGTGACGGCTGCTTCATGATGACCGCGCAGGAGCTGGCCACCGCTGTCCAGTACGGATTGCGCCTTGTCGTCATCATCGCCGACAACGGCATGTATGGAACGATCCGGATGCACCAGGAGCGCAATTTCCCCGGGCGCGTCAGCGGCACCACGCTCGTCAACCCCGACTTCGCCGCGCTGGCGCGCAGCTATGGCGCAGCAGGCATCACCGTGACGCGCGACGAAGATTTCGGTCTGGCCCTCGAAGAGGCCCTCGCCGGAGATCGTCCGGCCGTCATCGCCTTGAAGCTCGATCCGCAGGCGATCACGCCGCAAACGACGCTGTCGGCCATCACGGCCGGCGCACCTCGAACAACCTGACCGGAACTGCGAGCACGGCAGTCATAGGTTCGATCTGCACTGGTTGATAAAGTATGAATTCGGCTCCGGGGCGATTATCCATATCCCGCGGCAGACTTGGACTTACGAACGATTATAGAATAACAATTCCTCAACACGCCTCCCAAGCTCCAGCCGATTGCCACTCAGGTGCAGATCATGGATCTCAACGCTGTCAGGATGTCGTCGAACCGGCCCGCACGCTGGGCCAGACTGACCGCGCTGTTCTGTTTTGCACTGGCCTGCGGTCTGCTTATCAGTTCGCTCTCCAAGGCGCACACCGCCACCGCGGAGCGATCCGGCCCGCTGCTCGACCACGCCCTGCCTTCTTACTCCTGACGCACCACAGCACTCCCCCACTCCCACACTCCCGCCGCTGATGCACCTTGAGCCCTCTCCGCACCACGGAGGGGGCTCTGGCGT
Organism: uncultured Hyphomicrobium sp.; assembly: GCA_964655725.1. GTDB lineage: Bacteria > Pseudomonadota > Alphaproteobacteria > Rhizobiales > Hyphomicrobiaceae > JAGVSR01. The sequence continues at coordinate 4,195 of CAZZPH010000096.1, read as the reverse complement.
TTCAGGCCTCAGCCCGCAACAGGACGCTGCGGGCGACGGTCAGCACAGGGCGAGGCTTCATGCTGGCGCGCGACAATTTCATCGAGCACCACATTGAAGCGGCGCACCGCCTGAGCAATATCACCCGAGTGCTGGACACGCTGCGCCGAGCGGCCGAAGCTCGCAGTCGGCAATGACGGTGCGCAGGGCCGCGCGCCATCCACGGCCGATCCCAGGGGTACGATCTCCACATGGGGCCACAGCGCCCGGAAATGATCGATGGCTTGCGTCGGCACGGCGATCACGACCACGCGGCCGGCCTCGAGAGATTCTAACGCACCTTGCGTCAGGCCATGACGCTCGCGCCCCCGCTGCCAGGCAACCGCAAATCCACTGCTCTTCTCGATCGCCCGGAACACACTGCGCGGCACCGGAATATGCTCGGCATCGAATGCGCAGGCCCGCGTTTCCACGCGCGCTGGAAACTCAAGCCGTGGATCAGCCGCGTAGCGCCGGCGCGCCGCCGCTACGAGCAGGTCTTTGCCGCGTGCATCCGCCCCTGCCAGCAGCACAAGGACCCCCTTGCCTTGCAGATCGCGCGACTGCGGCGCGCAGTGCTGAACGGATCGGGCCGTCATCGTCATCTCCTCATGAGGACAGTCAGCATTGCACTCCGACTCGGGTGCTGGCTGGAACTTAGTCCAGACCGTCGCCAGGACGGTGCCGCTGAAGCCACACACCGTCGATTCGTTGCGACGACGGAGCGATCGGGACATCCTTCGTGATCCGTGGGCTCAGGACGCCCCTGCCTGGGATCGCTTCAGATGGACGCGATAGCCCGCAGTCTCGAGTGCGGAGACGGTCGCGTCGAGCTGCTCCAGGTCGCGCGTCTCGATCACCAGATTGAGCTCGGTGCCCTTCGCCGGCAGATCCGTGAAAACGCGCTGGTGATAGACCTCGATGACATTGGCCCCGGCGGCACCGATCACATGGGCGACCTTCGCGAGTTCTCCCGGGCGGTCCGGTATGTCGATCGTGAGACGGGCAAGCCGCCCCTCGCGCGCCAGCTCGCGCGTCAGAACGCTGGCAAGCAGTCGCGTGTCGATGTTGCCACCGCACAAGACAAGTCCCACGCGGCGACCGCGGAAGCGGTGCGGATCGGCCAGCACAGCCGCCAGCCCCGCGACACCCGCGCCTTCCACAACCGTCTTTTCGATATCGATCAGCAGGCTCACCGCACGCTCCAACTCGGGTTCACTGACGAGCATGATGTCATCGAGATGGCGTTCGAGGATTGCCGATGTCAGCCGCCCCGGCTCCTTGACCGCAATGCCCTCCGCCAGCGTATCCCCGCCCACGGGAAGGCGCGCGCCCTTCAACCGATTGTACATCGATGGATAAAGACCCGCTTCGACGCCGATCAGCCGCACATCGGGGCGGAGCGCGCGCGCCGCAATCGCGATGCCCGACATCAAGCCACCCCCACCGATCGGCACCACGATATCGTCGAGCTCTGGATTGATCTTGAGCATCTCAAGAGCAATTGTCCCCTGTCCCGCGATCACCATTGGATCGTCGAACGGGTGAATGAATGTGAGATTGCGCTCCTGTGACAGTCGCTGGGTATGTTGGAATGCTTCCTCCAGTGTGGCGCCGTGAAGGATCACCTCCGCGCCCAGAGCGCGCGTGTTGCGCACCTTGATCGCAGGCGTTCCGGCGGGCATCACGATTGTGGATGGTATCGCGAGCCGCGTCGCGTGATAGGCGACACCCTGGGCGTGATTTCCCGCCGACATGGCGATGACGCCGTTGGTCCGTTCCGCAGATGGAAGTGCAAGCAGGCGATTGAGCGCGCCACGCTCCTTGAAAGACCCGGTAAATTGCAGGTTTTCGAATTTCAGCCAGATCTGCGCACCCAGCATGGATGACAGTGTGCGGCTCATGGCAAAGGGCGTCACATCCACCGCGCCGCGAATACTCTCGGCCGCCGCTTTGACCGCAGAGATCGTGACGTCTTCCCCGCTTCCGACCCTTTGCGGCATCGCTTCGCTCCTCCTCCATCGACCATGGAACCGCAACACCCGATTCGGAAAGTGCAAATCGCCCGGCCCCAGGGGTTGCCGCCCACCATATCCTCAGCCTACTTTGCGATGGGCGGCCGCAACCGAGCGGGGCAAGCGGACGTGTCCTGCGCCGCTCGCAATCGCTACGGATCAGTCCGAAGGGGAGAAATTCATCATGACAAATCGCTTTTCATCGAACCGTGTTCGCATGCCAGCTGTTTTGACGGCAGCCGTGGCCGTACTTGGACTGGCCTTTGGTCTCACGCTTCCAACCACCGCCGAAGCGGCCACCTGCAAGCCCCGCATCTCTGCCAGCGGAACCGGCCAGGGCATTCTGGGTGCCGGGACCATGAATGCGCGTGCCGCCGCGGTCGCCGCCTTTGAAGCCCGGGCCGCCAAGACCTACGGCAGCCGTTTCGGCAACTCCCAGAAAGCACTAGGGTTGCGGTTCGATTGCCGGAGCGGAACCTTCAAAGCCACCTGCGTCGTCACCGGCCGGCCCTGCCGCTGACGGACAACGGTGGTGTCCACCTTCTCGTGCGGGCCGGACGGGTGTGCGTCCGGCCCTTTGCTTTGCCGCGCGGTCGTCACGCGCTGTGCTGATCACGACATGACTGAGGAAACCGGAGGGGCTTGCGATGGTCAAAGTTGCGTTTATCGGCCTTGGCGTGATGGGGTTTCCCATGGCCGGACATTTGAGGGAGAAAGGCGGGCACGACGTCACCGTCTACAACCGCACCACAGCGAAAGCTGAGGCATGGTGCGCACGGTTTACCGGCAACCCGCCGGCACGCACACCGGCCGAAGCGGCCAAAGGCTGCCAGGCCGTGTTTGCCTGCGTCGGCAACGATGACGACCTGCGCGCAGTGACCACAGGCCCCGATGGCGCATTCCACGGGATGGACCGGGATGCGGTCTTTGTCGATCACACCACCGCGTCCGCCAGCGTCGCACGCGAGCTCTATGCCGCCGCCCGTGCCCGCGGGCTGCACTTCATCGATGCGCCCGTCTCAGGTGGAGAGGCCGGTGCACAAGCGGGCACTCTGGCCGTGATGGCTGGCGGCGACCGGGAAAGTTTCGAGCGTGTGGCACCGCTCATATCCTCATATGCGCGCCTCGCCCGCCTGATCGGTCCCAGCGGTTCGGGGCAGCTCACTAAGATGGTCAACCAGATCGCCATTGCCGGGCTGCTGCAAGGTTTGTCCGAAGCCATCCGGTTTGCCGAACTCAGTGATCTCGATGTCGCGGAGGTGATCGGGGTCATCTCCAAAGGGGCCGCGCAGTCCTGGCAGATGGAGAACCGCTGGGCCACCATGCACGAGCGGCGCTTTGATTTCGGCTTTGCGGTCGACTGGATGCGCAAGGACCTCGCGATCTGCCTTGATGAAGCGCGCCGCAACGGTGCAGACCTGCCCGTCACAGAGATCGTCGACCGGCTTTACGCCGAAGTCCAGGCGCGCGGCGGCGGGCGCCATGATACGTCCAGCCTCATCACGCTACTTGCTGCATCGCCAAAAGCGACCTAGCCTGATGGTGCGGCGCACACGGAATATCCACCGTTCAAAGGCAATGTGGCGCCGTCACACTCTGGACAATCTCGTTTCGTAGAAGCAGTTTCATCACCGGGGAGTTGCCGGTTCAGGCCCGCAATGAGGGTTGTGCAGCCAGGACTGGAGGATGTGATGGCTTTTCCGACGATATCGGTTTCCGACAGGGAAATCGTGCTGCTGAATGGGTTTGAGCTGGCGCATGGAGCCGAGCCTGCCGAACAGGGCGACGTGACCAGCACGCATCCCGGAGTTGTGATCCTGGATGAGGTCGAACTCCTCAGATCCATCCGCAACGACAACGATGCTGTGGCATTTGGTTATCTCGCCGGCCGCTGGGTCTCAGCAGCCTGATAACCTCTCGACGCGATGCGCTCTCCCTGGGACCGGGATTGGCGATTCCAGAAGGTCATCCAGGCTTGCGGTTCTCGTGATCTTGCGCATCGCGCCCCCGCTCCAACCTTGCGAACTGCAACGGCAGTGCGGTGGTGTATTTGAGCTGTTCCATCGCGAATGCCGATGAGACTTTGGCGATCTCGATGCGCGAAATGAGCTTCTTGTAGAAGACATCGTAGGCCCGGATATCCGGCACAACCACGCGCAGCA
>CAZZPH010000095.1:0-8990 GCA_964655725.1 uncultured Hyphomicrobium sp. | reverse complement strand
TGGGCCGCGACGTCGCCCAGGCAGACTCGCTCAAGCTGATTTTACAGCTTCGCCCGCCGCAAACGCACGCAATCCACCGTCCAATAGGAAGAAACCCTTTTTCCTCGCCTTGGACCTAACCCCAACAGCAGGCGAGAGTATGTCGCCAGCCACTGGTCCGTCGAATGATTGGGCCGTCATGCGAATTGACCCTGGAAACAACCTCAAGGCGCAATTTTGACCGGCCGATGGCCACAAAATTTTTTCTTAATAATTGCAGCATTTTACATGCCATTTGCAACCGTAGAGATGACATAATTGGGTCACGTGTTGAGCAGACGAATCGCATAGATTCAATCTATGCGCGAAACAGCAACCCACATATTTCATCGCAGCTTCCCCCTCCGCGGACCGCATCACGCAGCACTTGCAGCAGGAGCGGTCGTTGCGGCGACAATCTCGGTCCTGAGCATCGGCATCTTCGCACTCTCCGGTCCTTCGCAGGCCCGCTCCAGCTTGCAAACGGCGGTCGGTCGCGCCGAGGTCATTGACGGCGACACGCTCTCGATCGGCCATCAGCGCATTCGCCTGGAAGGGATTGATGCCCCCGAGACTTCGCAGACCTGCCCCGGCCGCTGGTTTGGCACATGGGCATGCGGGAAAGCGGCCACGCGCGCGCTCGCGGATCTGGTCGAAGGTCACGAGGTTGTCTGCCGGTCTGCCGGCAACGACAAATATGGGCGTATGCTCGGGCAGTGCGAAGCGGCAGGCCGTGACATCAATGCGGACATGGTGCGCAGCGGCTACGCCTGGGCGTTTGTCAAATATTCGAGTACCTATGTCGGGCAGGAGGCGGAGGCGCGCCGCATGAAGCTCGGGATCTGGCAAGCGGATGCAGAACCCGCCTGGGCATTCCGCGAGAAGCGCTGGCAGTCAGCCGAGTCGGAGACCCCTGCAGGATGCGCCATCAAGGGCAATATCACCAACCGAGGGCGGATCTACCACATGCCCTGGAGCCCCTGGTACGCAAAGGTGAAGATCGACGCCAGTCACGGTGAACGCTGGTTCTGCTCGGAATCGGAAGCACTTGCAGCCGGATGGCGCCCAGCAGCGCCGGGCTGACCGCGGGCAGGACCCCTTGGCCCACAGGATGCGCGATTGACAGCGGCCGGATTTGCGAGGATTCTGACGTGCAATCCGTTCTGTCGCGCTCCCCCCTCGAGGTCCAGATGCGTCCTTCCGCGCTTATTGCTGCCGCCTCGGCCATTGGCTGCAGCCTTCTCCTTGCCGCCGGCAATGCTGCTGCCGGACCCGTATGGGACGAGTTGAAACCCCAGGTCTTCGGGCAGCGCGCCATCCTGGCCGGCGACGGCATCATTGCGCTTGAGGCACCCTATCGCCCCGACAACGTCATGGCGGTCCCGCTTGTTGCCGATGTCACGCTGCCGAAGGGCGAGAACATCAAAGCCGTCTCGTTCATCGTGGACGAGAACCCCTCCCCCGTGGCGGCCGTCTTCACGCTCCACGGCGATCGCAACCGCGCGTCCCTGACAACGAACATCCGGCTCAACCAGCAGTCGGACGTGCGGGTTGTCGTGGAGACGGCAGCGGGAACCCTTTACATGGCCGAGCGGCTTGTGAAGTTCGCTGGCGGACAAGCCTCCTGCTCGGCACCTCCTCAAGGCGACCCTGCCGAGATCGCCGCCAACATGGGCAAGATGGATCTGGCTCTCACCGGCAAGCGCGCCACAGCTTCCAAGGAAACTCAAAGCGCACGCCTGGAACTCAATCATCCCAATCACACGGGCATGGTGCTCGACCAGATCACGCTCCACTACATCCCGCTTTTGATGGTGAACCGGATGGAAGTGAGGCAGGGTGACGACGTCGTGCTGGAGGTTGCCGGAAGCATCACGCTGTCGCAGAACCCCACGATCGGCTTCGACTACGTGACGAACGGCGCCGCAGATATGGAAGTGCGCGCGACAGATACCGGCGGTGGCTCTTGGGCACGCCGCTTCCCCGTCGGACCGGGCAGCTGAGCGAAATTGCTAGCCTCTGATCACGGATGCGCCAGCGGCACGCTCTTGTTCATTGTGTCGTCGTAACACCTCTAGATCGGCAGTGCGCGACGCGAGGCCTGTGCCGCCCTGCGCGCCGGCGAACATTCACCTCAATGCCAAGCCGTCGACAAATGAAAACGCCGGCGACCGCATCGCTGCAGCGCCGGCGCTTTATCGTGTCTGACGTCCCAGCCCTAAGCCCCATCCGTTTGGATGGCGCTGAGAGCGAAACGGTGTCCCGGAGGATACCGGCCTGATCAGGCCGCCTCGCTCATGGTGGTGAGCTTGGCGTTCACCTCTTCGATCTCGGCGATGTATTCTGCCCATTCCTCTTTGTCTTCTTCGGACTGGGAGGGGTCGGCAATCGATTCGCGCAGGTCGGCCGTCGCGAGGTTCAAGGCGTAAATCAGTGTCTCGATCTCGTCTTCGGTAAAGTCGATCTGAGCCATAAAGTGGTCTCCACATCAGGTTGCCACACGGGGGCACTGTCCCAGTCAGCCCCAGGACCGGCACCCTTGTGCGAAGCCTAGTGATACGTGACTCGCGCGCCCCGACACAGCCCGTAGGATGAGAATTTCCGGTTGGTAAGCCCGGTTTTTCCCCGTGTCATGATGATGTCATGCGAGTGAGCCGCGCCAATCGCGCCCGGCTGGCACTTTGGCTAGGTTCGATGCAGTGCCACGTCATCGCACCCCGCCCCGCGCCGCCTTTCCCTGCGGCCCCAGCACAACCTCGATGGCCTCCGCCACCGGCACGGCCAGATATGGAGCAATCTCGACACTGCGTTCACCCCGGATCAAGCGCACCGTCGCCCCCACGGTTCTGAATCGGCTCGCCAGAATGTCGGGTCTCGCACGGCGCTCCAACTCGAGATAAAGCGCTGGCTGGCTGAGCAGCGCGCGCGACGGCTGCGGCAGGTGCACATAACGCAGCCGCTCGTCGAGTTGAACGACCGGAATACGATCCCCCAGATGGTAGGCGAGCTTGGCTGTCGTCGCGTAGCTTGTCGTCGCGATCCAGGCGGCACCTTCGCGCCGCGCAAGGTCCTCAACGTTTGCAGCAAGCTCCGGCCAACCCCGAAGTTGATGCGTGGGCTCTTTGAAGTCCGCCCGCAGAACCAGCGGTGCCGCTGCATGGAGATAGATCGCCAGCGACATCGTCAGGCCAACAGCGATGCCGAGCAGCGCCACATTCCTTTGCCGGGCCTGCCCGATGGCGGTGATGCACGCTTGAGCCGCCGCGATGGCGAGCAGAGGATAGATCGGCGCGGGCCAGTTCGCCTGCACGCGGTCGCTGATCGCGTGGATCGCGAAGTAGGAGAGAAGCGGCAGAATCGCCGCCGCAAGAACCGCCTCGGGGACATCCGCGCGCCGCACACTTGCGCGCAGGCCCTGCCAAACGCCGATGAACGCCAGCACCGCCACGACCGGCCCCATCAGCATGAGCAGGCCGCCCGCGAATTCGAAGACCGTGAACGGTCCGGGCGAGCGCTGATCGATGGCCCGTCCGAGTTGCTTGGCGAACGACGCACCGTCGTACTCGATGTTCCACATAATGACGGGGAGCGCGAGCAATCCTGCCAGAAGGCCGCCCGCCCACAACTGCCAGGAGCCGAACCAGCGCCAGTTCGCACGGATCAGAACCAACCAAAGAAGGATCGACGCCCCGAGAAAAAGGTTGGTGTACTTTGAAAGCAGTCCGAGCCCAGCGAACATGCCTACGGCAAGCCACCAATTGGCGTTGTCGCTGTCTCTCAGTTCCGCCAGCGCCCACACACCCAGCGTAAAGAACAGGACGGATGGGAGATCGGGCGTGATGACAATGGCGCCCGCATTCAGCAATGGCATCGAAAGCGCAAAGGCGACTGCCAGCGCTGCGACGTTGGCGCCAAAAAGAAGCGATGCCGTGCGCCACAGCGCAAGCGCAGCGACCAGGGACAGCAGCGGACCGGCGAGCCTTATCCCCAACTCGCTGTCACCGGCCAAGACTCGTCCCGCCGCGATGAGCCAAGCAACCATCGGGGGATGATCGAGGTAGGACCAGGCGGGGCTCAAGGACCACAGCCGGTAGTAGGCCTCATCATCGGCCAGAGGCACAACCGAAGCGGTGATGAACCGCAAGAGCGTCATGACGGCGAGCGCACCCCATAGCGCATGGTGCCATTGCGCGCCGCCCACGCCGCCGGTCAGGCTGAACCGCCCGCTCACACACGCCGCCAGGTGAAGGCGGCACTCGCCGAGTAATTGAAAACCGCGCCCATGAGGGCGCCAGCCGCGCCAGCAAGCCACCACACGGGCTCATTGCCGTAGACCCATGACGCCACACCGACGTTGGCGATGGCGCCGATCGTGCAGACGGCACAGAATGAAATCAGCCCCCGCACAGCATCCCAGCCCTTGAGCCGCCGGTCCCGGTACGTCAGGGCGTTGTTGAGCCCGAAGTTCCAGCACATGGCGAGAAGCGCCGCTGACAATTGAGCGGCATCGAATCTGAGGGCGAAGACATCCAGGCCCGCCTTCAATGCCAGCAGGTGGACGATGAGGCCGGTCGCGCCCACGAGCGCAAACATCAAGAACCTGATCGAAATGAGATCGCCGCTCGCTTTGGCCACCAGGAGGCCGAGAAAATCTCCCACAACCGCCGCATCGAGCTTGGATGTGCCATGCAGCCTGCGCCGGAACACGTAAGGCATCTCGGCAATGCGCAACGGGTGCTGCGAAGACGCGATCAGATCGAGCAGCACTTTGAAGCCCTGGCTCGACAACCGGGGTGCAACATTCTCCGCAACCGAGCGGCGCACCATGAAGAAGCCGCTCATGGGATCGCTGATTTCCACTCCAAGGACAGCCCGCGCCAGCCGGTTGGCAACCACGCTGCCCTGGCCGCGCAGCGCAGAAAATCCACTGGCGGATTGCCCGCCTGCGACATGGCGCGAGCCCACGACGAGATCGTGACCGGTGCGCAACGATTCCAGCATGCGTGGCAGAAGCGTCTCGTCATGCTGCATGTCAGCATCGATGACGGCGACGGCGAACGCCGAAGATGAGAGCATACCCTCGACCACCGCTCCGGACAGGCCGCGCCGGCCAAGTCTGCGCAAGCAGCGCACACGCCGGTCCATGGCCGCCAGCCGGCGAACCTCTACGACGGTGCTGTCACCGCTGTTGTCATCGACGAAGATGACCTCCCAGTCCACCCCCTCCAGCGCTGCACTGAGCGCGCGATAAAGCGGTTCGATGTTGGGCGCCTCGTTCAGAGTCGGCACGACGATCGTCAACTCGGGCGTCCCCGAGTTGCCCGCGTCATGATCCCTGACCGCTCCGGCTTCATGCGCGACGTCAGCTGCACCAAACCGTGGCGCAGCCATTGTGGCCGACGGGATTTTTGAGTGAACCAAAGCTGCTGTCATGCGCGTTGACTTGCTGTCGAAACGGCATCGAACCGTGCGCGTATGCGCTGCAGCACGTCGGGCCCTAACACGAACATCATGAGGTGGAGTCCGGCAACGGTGGCTGCCATGAATACGCCAGCAAAAACAATATCACTCAGGAAGTGGGCCCCCTGGGCCATGCGAATGAGGCCAGCCAGGGCACCGATGGCGATTCCGGTCCACACGAGGCGCACGAACCACGTCCGCATCACCAGTGCCAACGCGAACAGGAGTGCGAACATCGAGGAGGCTTCACCGCTGACGAACGAACAGTTGCGCCGGCATTGCTGGGCCGGCACCAGAGGCGGCGTGAACACTTTGTCGCCACCGAACATTTCCACCTGACGGGGCCGCGCGCGGCCACTTTGATCCTTGAGCAACACGTTGGCGACTAAACCTGGACCAATCATCAAGGCGAGAGCGACGAACATCCACTTCGCGCCGCTGAGACCCAGCCAGCTGCGCCGCGTCACGAAATAGCGCACACTTGCGATGACTGCCGCCAGAAGTGCTCCACCATACAAGACCTGCATCGCATAGCGAGGCACCTCGTACACCAGCGCGCGGCTGTCAAAGCCCACGTGTGGTGCGAAAAACAGCCGGGCGATATCGATATCCATGCCAGGCAACGCGAAAAAAAGCGCCGTAGCGGCCACGAATGAGATGCCAGAGCCCGTCAACATCACGGCAGCAGCAGAAAGCTGCATGCCTCCCGCGCGAATGCCATAAAGCGCCATGACCACGCCGCACCCCCTCCGCGCTCTTGCGCGGTGCGCAGCCACTCCCCCCGGAGCGGCTTCATTCTGGTGGTGATGCTACGGCGTGAGCACGACAGGGCTGCAAAGGAGGAGCGACAGTCGCGTGAAGTTCACACGTCACTCTTGCGACACGAAAGTATCAATGTGCGGCTTCCCAGTTTGAAGCAGCCTTGGCGTCTACATGGATGGGGACAGAAAGCTGAACGGCGGGAAGTGCAGCCCCCTCCATGACCTCGCGCGCGATACGAATGAGATGATCCGCCTGGTGTTCCGGGATCTCGAACACCAACTCGTCATGCACCTGCAATAGCATACGTGCCTCATCAAGACCGCTGCGGGCCAGAGCGTCGGGCATGCGGATCATGGCGCGCCGGATGATGTCGGCGGCAGACCCTTGGATCGGGGCATTGATCGCCGCGCGCTCCAGAAAACCGCGCATGGACGGGTTCTTGGTGTTGATCTCCGGATAGTGCACCCGCCGCCCGAAGATCGTCACGACGTAACCGTGCTTGTGGGCGAACGCCTTCGTCGCCTCCATATAATCGCGGATACCGGGAAAGCGCTCGAAATAGGTCTTGATGTAGGCGCCGGCCTCCTCGCGGCTGATGCCGAGCTGGGCGGCAAGTCCGAATGCGGAAATTCCGTAGATGATGCCGAAGTTGATCGCCTTGGCGCGGCGGCGCACGTCCGGCGTCATGTCTTTGAGTGGAACGCCGAACATCTCGCTTGCCGTCATCGCGTGGATGTCGAGACCATCAGCAAAGGCCTGCTTCAACTGCGGAATGGCTGCGATATGCGCCAGCACACGCAATTCGATCTGCGAATAGTCCGCCGAAACGAGCTTCATGCCTTTGTCCGCTATGAAGGCCGTGCGGATTTCGCGGCCCTCCTTGGTGCGGATGGGGATGTTCTGCAGGTTAGGATCGGAGGATGAGAGCCGCCCCGTCGTTGTCGCAGCCAGCGCATAGCCGGTATGGATGCGACCCGTGTGCGGGTTGACGAACCCTGGCAGAGCATCCGTGTAGGTCGAGCGCAATTTCGTCAGCTGGCGCCACTGCAGCATCATATCGATGAGCCGGCGGGCATCGTCGGGCAGATCTTCGTTGGCCGCCAGATCGTCCAGCAGCCCGGCGCGTGTTTCCCACTGACCGGTCTTGGTGCGCTTGCCTCCCGGCAGTTTCAATGTGTCAAACAGGAACTCGCCCAGTTGCTTCGGCGATGCCAGATTGAACTTGTGGCCTGCGAGCTTATGAACCTCTGTTTCGAGCTTGGAGGCCCGCTCCGCAAACGTTGCGGACAGACGGGCGAGGATATCGCGATCGACCTTGATGCCAGCCTCCTCCATGGACACGATGACCGGCACCAGTGGCCGTTCCAGCGTCTCATAGACCGTCGCCACCCGCTCAGCTGCGAGGCGGGGCTTCAGCATCATCCAGAGTCTCAACGTCACATCCGCATCCTCTGCGGCATATGCCGTCGCCTTCTCGATCGGCACTTCGGCAAATGTCTTATCTGCTTTCTTCGCTCCCGGCGCATGGGCGATCACAGTATCGAAAGAAATGCACGCATGTCCGAGGTGCCGCTCTGATAACTCGTCCATCCCGTGGCCGCCGCGCCCGCCATCGAGCGCGTACGACATCAGCATCGTATCGTCGAAAGGCTCGATCGCGACGCCATAGCGGGCAAGAACCAGCGCATCATATTTGATATTCTGGCCGATCTTTAAAGTTGCCGGATCTTCCAGCAGTCCCTTCAACCGATCCACCGCCTGAGAACGTGGAATTTGAACAGGCGCTTCGCTGGATTCGCCAAAGAGGTCTGTCCCACCTTGACCATGAGCAAGCGGCACGTAGCACGCCCTGCCTGGAGCCGTGGCGAGCGAAAACCCGACGAGCCCCGCCTGCATGGCATCGAGCCCCGTGGTTTCAGTATCGAAAGCTACAAGACCAAGACTGCGCGCCTCCGCGATCCATGCCTCCAGCCGTGCAAGCGACGTCACCGTCTCGTAGGCTTCGCGATCGAACGTGGTGCCACGTGCCAGCTGGCGGCCGGCGGCGACACCCGCTTCGGGCGTACCCGCTCCCTTCGGGGACCGAGATGCTTCCGGGTCCGCCGCCTCCGCACCAGGAGCCGCACGCCGGGATATCGACGACCCAACCGAGACTTCGAGCGCAGGTGGAGGTTCGACGCCGAGCTTCTCACTGATGCGCTTGGTCAGAGTGTTGAACTCCATCGCGCGCAGAAAGCTGATCAACACGTCAGGCTCTGGATCGCGCACGCCGAAGGCTTCGACCGGCGCAGCATCTGGCACGTCATCCTTCAGCCTGACGAGTTCACGCGACATGCGCGCCTGATCGGCGAATTCGATGAGCTTCTCGCGGCGCTTGGGCTGCTTGATCTCCTGAGCACGCTCCAGGAGTGCATCGAGATCGCCATATTCTTTGATGAGTTCGGCGGCTGTCTTGATGCCGATCCCTGGAACGCCGGGTACATTGTCGGTGGAATCGCCGGCCAGAGCCTGTACGTCGACGACGCCTTCGGGGGGAACACCAAACTTCTCCACCACCTCATCGGGTCCGATGCGCTTCGCTTTCATGCCGTCGAGCATCGTCACGCCCGGACGAATAAGCTGCATCAGATCCTTGTCGGACGACACGATGGTCAAATCGCCGCCGCGAGCGACCACATCACGCGCGTAGGTGGCAATGAGATCGTCGGCCTCGTAGCCGTCCTGCTCGACGGACATGACGTTGAACGCCC
>CAZZPH010000094.1:0-9151 GCA_964655725.1 uncultured Hyphomicrobium sp. | reverse complement strand
CGCGGCTCAAGGTCGCGCTGGCGACCACGCACGGGCGGCTGTGGGCCGCCGGGGTTGACATCGACCTCCTGAAATCGCGCTTCGACGGGCGGCTTCAGTTCGAGCAGGTGTCCTTCCACTATGAAAGCGACGGTCCTGCGGTCTTGCGCGAGGTTTCCTTCGACATTGCGCCGGGAGAGCGCGTCGGCATCGTCGGTGGGATTGGCGCCGGTAAGACGACGATCCTGAAGCTGCTCCAGGCACACTACGCGCCGGCCTCGGGCCGCGTGCTGATCGATGGAATTCAGGCGGGACATCTCGATCCGACACTATTGCGCTCCAACGTCGGACTGGCGCTCCAGGATGCCGATCTGTTTCATGGCACCATCAGGAGTAATATCGCCCTCAGTGATCCGGGCGCGCGCGACGAGGACGTGCTGCGCGCGGCGCAAGCCTGCGGGGCGATGGATTGGATCGTGCGCTGCCCGAAAGGCTTCGATACGCCGGTGCGTGAACGGGGTGCTGGATTGTCCGGTGGACAGCGCCAGTCGGTCGCGCTCGCGCGCGCGCTGTTCTCGCGACCACGCATTCTTCTGCTCGACGAGCCCACGAGCGATATGGACACGCGCACTGAGCAGAATGTGGTCGCAGCGCTGCGCCAGTTCGTGAAGGGCCGGACGCTCGTCGCAGTCAGCCACCGGCCCGCGCTGCTGGCTCTGGTCGACAGGCTGATTGTTCTGGAGGCCGGCCGGGTTCTGCTCGACGGGCCCAAGGCGGCGGTCCTCAAAGACCTCGAAGCTCTCAATGTCAAGCGTGTCCAGGGGGCTCATGCCCGCGCGGCACTGCAGGCGAAAGAGGGTGCGGCATGACAGGTCTGCCTGCCTCGGGTGCGGAGGGGTCGCCACCACCGGCAATCCGGCCGCGAGGAATTCCCTCAGCCATCAGTGCCGATCTCCTGGCGCTTCCATCGCGCAGGCTGGATGCTGTCGTAATCTGCCTCGTTGGTCTTGTCGCAACGCTGATCGTGTGGGCAGGCTTTGCCCGCATCGAAGAGGTGACGACGGGTACGGGGCGCGTCATACCCGCCAGCCGCATTCAACAGGTCCAAAACCTCGAAGGCGGTATTGTGCGCGAGATTCTGGTGCATGAAGGCGCAGTCGTCTCTGCCGGTGACGTGCTGTTGCGCATCGATCCGACCCAGGCGGGCTCATCCATGGGCGAGGTAAGAGAGAAAATCGACGGACTTCGCGGCCTCATTGCGCGATTGGAGGCGGAAGCCGACGGCCGCCCATTGTCGTTCCCCGAGGATCTGTCCAGGGAGAGGCCGGATCTCATTCAGCATCAGACAGTGCACTTCGAGACGCGCCGCCGAGAGCTTGGATCGGCGATCGCTGTGCTGGAACTCCAGGAGCGCCAGCGCGCGCAGGAGATCGTGGAGACCAAGGCTCGCATCGTGACACTGCAGCGCACACTCGATTTGCAACGCGAAGAACTGGCCTTGATGATGCCGCTCGTTGCCCAGAAGGCGGCGTCGCGGGCCGAGATTCTGGCCATTGAGACGCGGGTCAATGATACCGCGGGCAGCCTCGAAGCCGCAGAGCTCTCGCTGCCGCGTCTGGAAGACGCCTTGCAGGAAGCGCGCGATCGCAAACAGGAGAAGCTCTCCGCATTTGCGAGCGAGGCGCACCAGCAACTGGCTGCCGCGCGCGTGGATCTAGGCGCACTTTCTCAGACCATCAAAGGCAGTGCCGATCGCTTGACACGAACGATCGTGCGGGCGCCCGTTGCTGGAATCGTCAAGACACTTCATGTCACGACGCCAGGTCAGGTCGTGCAGCCCGGACACGATCTGGTCGAGATCGTTCCGATGAACGATAATCTGGTCGTCGAAGCCCAGATCAAGCCCAAAGACATCGCCTTTCTCAGTCCTGGCCAGAAAGCGCTCGTCAAGCTGACAGCCTACGATTTTACCCTTTACGGGGGGCTGGAGGGGACCGTCGAGCAGATCGGCGCCGACAGCGTGACAGATGAAAAAGGGGAAACGCACTATTTGATACGGGTGCGCACCGAGCGCGGCACCTTGAGGCGCAACGGAGAGACCCTGCCTATCATCCCTGGCATGGTCGCCGATGTCGATGTGCGCACCGGCTCCAAGACGGTTCTGGCCTACCTGACCAAGCCTCTGACGCGCATGCGTGACAACGCTCTGCGGGAGCGCTGAGCGTGGGTGCAGCGTGGTTTGGAAAAGCTGTGGCCGGACAGGCACGTTACGGTGTGAAGGGGCCGCGATGGGGACTTGACCGCGCGGTGCCGAATAGCCGAACACTCTAGCGCTTGAACGATTGGGGTCGCTCGCGGCCTCGTGTCGGCGCAGGCGCGCCATCGGCAGGGAATACCGGTGCTACAACTCAGACCCGTTCTGTTCGCCCTTGGGCTGATGCTGTGCTCGGTTGCAGCCATTATGGTGCTGCCGGCTGCCCTCGAGCTTGCTGACGGCCGCGACGGCTGGAAGGTGTTCCTGTCCGCTGCCGTGCTGACCTTCTTCGTCGGTGGGCTGCTCGTTCTCTTCGCCTACGACGAACGCCCGACGCGCATCGGACTGAAGGAGGGGTTCTTGCTGACGAGCCTCTCGTGGGTCGTCATCGCCGCGTTTTCCGCGGTTCCATTTGCCGGTCATGGTCTCAGCTACACGGATGCATTTTTCGAATCGATGTCCGGCCTCACGACCACGGGCTCGACCGTTCTGCCCGATGTCGAGCGCATGACGCGCGGGGTGTTGTTCTGGCGGGCGCTGCTGCAGGGCATCGGCGGATTGGGCATTATCGCGGTCGCCATCATCATGCTGCCGTTCCTCCGGGTTGGCGGTATGCAGCTCTTTCAGACGGAAAGCACCGACAGATCCGAGAAGGTGATGCCGCGTGCGTTTCAGCTGACCGCAACGATCGCGGGCATCTATTTCGCACTGATCATTCTGTGTGCTCTCGCCTATGGTTGGGGGGGAATGTCGGGGTTCGATGCGATCTGCCACGCTCTATCGACGGTCTCGACCGCGGGCTTTTCGACGCGCAACAACAGCTTTGCGTACTTCGAATCCGCATTTATCGAATGGACGGCAATCGTTTTCATGATTCTGGGGGCCCTGCCGTTTGTCATTTTCATCAAAGTTCTTCGAGGATCTACCTCTTCACTCTGGCAGGACGTTCAGGTGCGCGGGCTCGTTGTCTTTCTCGTCTGCGTCAGTCTCATCGTCGCAGTCTGGCTTGCGGCAACCCGCGACATCGCCTTCATCGATGCCGTGCGATTGTCCGCCTTCAACGTCGTATCAATCGTTACGACCAGTGGCTTCATGAGTGACGACTATTCGCGCTGGGGCACCTTCGCGTTTGGTCTGTTTTTCGTACTCATGTTCGTTGGCGGATGCACGGGCTCCACGGCAGGTTCAATCAAGATCTTCCGCCTGCAGGTCGTGGGAATGCTGACCCGCAGCCACTTCCTGCATCTCATCAGTCCGAACCGGGTCGTGACGCTGGTCTACAACGGGCGGCGCCTGCCTGCAGACGTTCCCTTCTCAGTGGTGGCGTTCCTGGCAATCTATTTTGCGACGGTCGGGATCTTCACGGTTCTTTATTCGGCGCTCGGTCTCGACTTCGTGACAGCGGTTTCGGCCTCGGCGACCGCGCTGTGCAATGTCGGTCCGGGGCTCGGACCGATCATCGGACCAGCGGGGAACTTCTATGAGTTGCCGGCGTTGGCAAAGTGGGCGCTGACTTTCCAGATGCTGCTCGGCCGCTTGGAGTTGTTCACCGTGCTGGTGTTGTTCCGCCCCGAGTTCTGGCGCAGTTGAGCCCCACTCACACTCTCCATCCGTACAGCCAATCGTAGCCGGCCATCACCCAGGCCGGTGGCGTTGCGGCGAGGACCGCGTCGCGTGACCAGGCGGCCAGCCCATCCATATGGTAGATGCGGCCATTGCGTTCCGAGGCGTCCTGTACGCGGCGGGCCCGGGGCTTGCGCCGTGCTTCATAGCGCCGGAGAGCGGCGGGAATGTTCAGGCTGTCCGCGCTGCCCAGTTCATCGGCAAGAACCATCGCGTCCTCCATCGCGAGCACCGCGCCTTGCGCCAGAAACGGCAGGATGGGGTGGGCGGCATCGCCGAGCAGCGCGATGCGCCCATTCACCCACGCATGGGGGGTGCTCTGCCGGTTCAGGCTCCACTGGCGCCAGGCGGAGGGAGTTGCGAGAAGTTGCCGTAAGGGAGCCGGGAAGCCGGCGCTCACGGCCCTGATTGTGTCGGGTGAGAGGCCGGCTGCCCAGGTACGCCCATGGCCGGCGCCGTCGAACACCAGCACGATCGCGATGTCGCGGCCGGATCGTACCGGATAATGGACGACATGTGTCCCGGGCCTGAGCCAAACGTTGACATCGTTCGGCGACAGCGGCGCGGGTAGGATCTCGCGAGCGATGACGGCGCGCGCGGCACACTTGCCCATCGGCATGGGATCGCGGGCTTGGACATGCTGCCGCCGCGTGTCCGACCAGATGCCGTCAGCGGCGATCAGCGCTGGCCCATGCACTGTGTCGGATTGGGATAATACGACATGCACACGGTCGGGCTCGCGTCGCGTCAGTGACGCATCGGTGCCATACGAAATGCGGATGCCGGGTGTCGCTGCTGCGGTGGATCGGAGAGCCTCATGGAGATCCTGACGATTCATCGTCCAATACGGTGTGCCGTGGCGCGTGGCGATCCACTCACCCAGGGGCAGCCGGGAGAGCGCTCGTCCGGACACGCCGTTCCAGATGCTGATCCCGTGTGGTGTTGCGGCGGTGTGTGAAATGGCGTCAGCGAGGCCGAGTTCAATGAGGATGCGGCTGCCGTTGGGACCGATCTGAATGCCGGCCCCCTCTTCTATGTGTTCCTGGCGCTTTTCCAGCACGTGGACCGCACGTCCGCGTCGGGCGAGTGCAAGTGCGGCGGTCAAGCCGCCAATGCCGCCACCTGCGATGAGTATGGGATCGTTGGCGTCATTCGCAGCATTCGGGTGTTCCGATGCAGTCATGGAACCGCATGTTCGCAAATCGGAGGATGCCGCTCAGGCTGCAGCATCGGCAGGGCTGTCGGCGAGACATCCGGATGGATCGGTCTCATGTGCGCCTAGGCGCGGATCGTAGACGAACAAGGTCGAGCAGTACGGGCAGACGATCTGGTTGTCAGCGCCCATGTCGAGATAGACATGCGGGTGATCAAAGGGCGCGCGGGCACCCATGCAATTCAATCGTTTGACGCCGATAAAAATCTTATCCGCGCCGTGGTCGTTTGCGAGGTGGGGGACGAATGCTGCCGCCATGCCGGTATTCCACTGGTCCGTTTCAGGAAGTCCGTTTCATATCGTTGCTGCCAGCATAGCCCGCGGGGTGCTGAAATGGTAGGGGAGGGGTGACATCAGGCCGCCGTCCTGGTGTTGACCTTCTGGAGTGCCGCACCCGTGCCGACTTTCGCGTCCGATGGTGTCGAAATCGCCTATATCGAGCGTGGCGAGGATGCCCGCCGGCACCGGCCCGTCCTCCTCATCCATGGGTTTGCATCGCATGTCGGCATGAACTGGCTCTCGACGGGCTGGGTGCGCGACCTGGAGAGCGCGGGCTATGGCGTGGTGGCCCACGACAATCGGGGACATGGCGAAAGCGGCAAGCTCTACGATCCGGCCGCCTACGGGACCAGCATTATGGCTGAGGACGCGCGCCGGCTGCTGGACCATCTCTCCATTCCTCAGGCACATGTCATCGGGTATTCGATGGGTGCTCGCATCGCGGCCCGGCTGGCGCTCGATCACCCGGGCAGGGTTCGAAGCTTGGTCTTTGGGGGGCTGGGGTTGAACATGGTCCGCGTGATGGCGGGCACCGGTCCGATCGCGCATGCGCTTTTGCAGCCCCACATCGACGACGTGACAAACCCAACCGCGCGAACCTTTCGCGAATTCGCCGAACAGACCGGCAGCGATCTGGCTGCGCTGGCGGCCTGCGTGCGCTCGATCCGCGATCCCATTCCGAGGGAGCACATCGGCGATCTGGCCTGTCCCGTTCTGGTGGCCGTCGGAAGCAAGGACGTCATCGCCGGGCCGGCCGAGGCCCTGGCGGGCCTGATCCCAGGAGCGGAGGCATTCGAGATCCCCGATCGCGATCACATGAAAGCAGTGGGTGATGCCCGGTTCAAGGCCGCGGCCCTCGAGTTCTTGGCGCGCAATGACGCTTAAAACGGGTCAGCCGTGGACGCCATACCGACACATTCGGTGCGCGGACCAGCGAGATGGAGCAATTGACGGGGGGCGGGTGCAGCCCGCTGTTCGGTGCAAGAAGGATTAGGCCCCAGCACGTGCGAGAGGGCACTGCCGCCGACATTCGGGGGGAATCTCGGTCAAGGGGTGTCGAGACGGCAACTGGCCGGGGCCTATACTCCTACAAAACGACGCCATACTCTACGCACGTCACACGACCTGACGGTCAACGCCTACGCAACACTACGCAAAGCTTACACAACACTTACGCTACACTACGCCTACGCCACACTACGCCTACGCTACTGAGCACGTTCCGCATTGAGCGGGCGCACGAGCCCCAACCCAAGATTATTCTCACGCAGCACCTCTTTTCGGCCGGTCCAACCCGTGTCCCTCCGGCAGAACCTCGAGAGCGAGGATACGAGGTAGGACACCGGTGCCAAGGCGAAAAGCGTTGGAGTAGGCTGGTCTCCAACACCAAAATCCTAGCTTCGAGAGGGGGCGTGAGTCTGCGATTTTCTTCAACAGCCTCCTAGAAGGCTGTGGAAAAAGGCTTCATGACTGTTGTGCGACGCAATCTCGCCATGCGGTGGGCTGGATGCGTTGCCGCGGAATCGCCCCGCGGCCGCCGTTGAACAGGCGAACATCCGTCGAACTCGCGCGGCATGAATGGTCCGGATGCAGCAGGTCTTCACCGGCTGTTAGCCATTCTGACCGTATGTGTCATTTCATGTCTGTGCGTGGCGTCCTGTTCATCGTGTTCGGAACAGTCCTGCTTGCTGTCACCGGGTGTGGCACGGGCGGACGCGATTTCGTGGCCAAACACGAGCCGTGGCGCGAAAACGACGAGCGGGCGTGTCTGGCCTCAGGTGCCGTCCGGCCGTCTCCATTCGTGCAATCGCGTTCGGCGCTGGGGGGACCCAGTGTCTGCGGAGCCTCCCGGCCGTTCACCGTCTCGGCAGCAGCAGGTGGCCGTGTCTCCCTGCGTCCGTCTGCACTCCTGCGCTGTCCCATGGTGCCCCAGGTCGATCGCTGGGTCGCAAAGGCGGTCGAGCCAGCGGCGGACTATTACTTCGGTTCGCCGGTTGTCGAGATGAAGGTCGCCGCGAGCTATGCCTGCCGGCCGATCAATCATAAATCAGGTGGCCGGTTGTCCGAACATGGCTATGCCAACGCACTCGATGTCTCCAGCTTCACGCTTGCGGACGGGCGGACTATCACTGTGAAGCAGGGCTGGTGGGGAGGCGAGCGCGAGCGGCTGTTCCTACGCGCGGTGCACAGCGGCGCCTGCCAGGAATTTACGACCGTGCTGGGCCCGAATGCCGACCGATTTCATCACGATCATTTCCACGTCGATCTGGCCCGCCATGGCCGCAACGGCGAAAAGCGCATCTGCCAGTAAGATTTCGTGCGAGCCGCTTGGCCGCTTCAGTTGGTGACCGGGCGAAAAAGCGGGTTGGTCCAGATCCGCACGACGGTGTCGTCACCTGCCGACGCCACATGCCGGCCATCGGGGGAGAAGGCGAGGGCATTCACAGCTCCAGCGTGGCTCGGCAGTGTCCGGGGTGTCCGCTTGCGCTTATAGTCCCACACACGCACTTTCCCATCGGCGCCTGCCGATGCGAGTACGTCGCCGACGGGGGCAAAGGCGAGCGCATTGGCGCGGCCCTCATGACCTGACAGCGACCGCTGCAGACGCCCTGTGCGGCGCGACCAGATCCGCACATTGCCATCAAGACTGGCCGAGGCGAGGGTTGCTGCGCCGGATGCGAACGCGACCGCGGTGATGTAGTCCCGGTGGCCACGATATGTGCGCACGCGTTCCAGGGTTTCCACGTTCCACAATTTCAGTGTCTTGTCCGCTCCGCCGGTGGCGAGCATCGGACCCGCGGCGGATGCGCCATAAGTCACCGCCTGGACAGAGCTGTCGTGGGCATCGAGGACGTGGGTGGGGCCGCTGGGTGTTGCGGCATCCCAAAGGGCGACCTTCCAGTCGTGACTTGCTGCAGCGAAGCGCTCAGGGCCGCCGAGGAAGGTGATCGACCAGATCTCGGCGTCGTTGCGCTTGAAGGTTGCGAGTTTGTCGGCGGTGTCGAGGTCCCACAGTACGGTGGTGCCGTTGGCATGGCCGGTTGCCGCGCGGGTGCCAGCCACGGCAAGCGCCAGGGCGGGCCCGTCATCGAGTTCGATCGTGCGGACCAGAGTACCGTTTTGCGAATCCCACAGGCGCAGGCTGGCATCCTCAGATGCCGATACGATCCTGTTGCCATCGGCGGTGTAGGTCAGAGCCGTTACCGGACCTGCGTGCCCGCGAAGAACAACCAGGGGCGTGGTTGGCTGAGCCGCCGCCGGGGTGATTGATCCGGTCGTTGTCGTATTCGAGGTGACGGCGGCACTGCGCGTTTCCAATTGCGGCAAGCGATCCTGGAGCGCAACAGCTCCGCTGGCGACCCCGATGCCGATCAGAAATTTGAAGAGCAGTGGGCGCCACGAGGAGCGCTCTGAGCGGATGCGGCGCGGCCGCGGTGTTTTGGGTGGCTTGCCAGGGGTCTCGGCGAACACCCGGGGAATGGCTTGTGCAGGAGGGGCTGGCGCGGGCGCGCGCCGGGGCAGGAGCCGCCGCAGGAGTGAGAAACTTGTGCGCGGCGCGCCGCCAGGCCGGCTCTTGGGCCGCGCTGGGAGTGGTGTCGCGATCTTGTGCTCGTCGCGCCGGCGCTGGCCCGATTTGCCTTGCTTGGGTGTGGCATCGGCCGGCTGGGGTGCAGGCGCCGTTGGCTTCTTGCCGGCAGCGGCGGGAGCGGCTGCGCCATCGGGCTTGCCCTTGCGCTGTTTCAGGTCATCGACGAAATCAAGCAACTCGCCTTCGCGGGCAGGAGCATCGGGTAACGGCGGGG
>CAZZPH010000093.1:8195-9176 GCA_964655725.1 uncultured Hyphomicrobium sp. | reverse complement strand
TGTCCCTCCTGCCAGAGAAATTCCTCCGTGCGCAGAAGAAGCCGCGTGCGCATCTCCCAGCGCACCACGTTGGCCCATTGGTTGATGAGCAGCGGCAGATCGCGGTAGCTCTTGATCCAACGCTGGAAGGCATCGCCGATGATCGTCTCCGACGTCGGGCGCACGATCAGCGGTTCTTCGAGCTTCGCCTCGGGATCGACGACCAGCCTGCCGCCTTCATTTTTCAGGCGATGGTGCGTGACGACCGCCATCTCCTTGGCAAAGCCGTCGACATGCTCTGCCTCCTTGGCGATAAAGCTCATTGGAATGAAGAGCGGGAAATAGCAGTTGTCGTGGCCCGTCTCCTTGATGCGCGCGTCGAGTTCGGCCTGAATGCGTTCCCAGACGCCCCAGCCCCACGGCTTGATCACCATGCAACCGCGAACAGGGCTCGTCTCCGCCATGTCGCCGTCGTGCACCGCAGCCTGGTACCACTCGGGAAAGCTCTGCTGACGGGTTATAGAAAGAGCGCGCTTGCTCATCGGATGATCCCCTGAAGACGGTGGCCGCAGTGCGTGCAATGCGTTTGAGGCGGCCTGGGTAACGGAAAAGAACGAAGATGGCGCCGGTCAGCGCCCTGCATCAGGCCGGCCGCGATAGACCGCATGACGCCGAGCGCTGTCGCGGGTGGATTTCTCATCCACGCCCCAACCCTGATGAGCGAGTGCCCCCCGCCCGCCGTCCATACCGGGCTTCCGCGATTGGAGCAATCAGGGCCGTGCCGGCGCCGGTCCGGGAACTGATCCGTCAGGTCTAGCGCTGATTTTCTGGCATAGTTTCCTCAAGCGGCGGCTGAGTGCCGAGCCAGTTGTACTCCAGAGCAGCCCACACCACACAGAACGCAAGCGTCGCCACGACCGTGTTGATGAGAAAGACCCGTCTCCATTGGAAACCTGCAGGCGCACTGCCGGGCGTTCCTGGAACGACGTCGCCTGCCTCATC
>CAZZPH010000093.1:0-8185 GCA_964655725.1 uncultured Hyphomicrobium sp. | reverse complement strand
CGAATGGCAGGACGGTGAAGAGGACAAGCCACCAGATCATGAAGTAGAGCGCCAGCCCAAGTGCTAATCCCATGAGCTCTTTGCTCCCTGCTGCCTGATCCTGCCTGATGCCCTGCGCTGGACGGGCTCCTAAGCCTGTTCCAGCTCTGTCAGCGTGCCAAGGAAATCCTTCGGGTGGAGAAACAGCACCGGCTTGCCGTGCGCTCCGATCTTGGGATTGCCGTCGCCGAGCACACGCGCACCCTGCGCCTTCAACTTGTCGCGCGCCGCGATGATATCGTCGACCTCGTAGCAGACATGATGGATGCCGCCGTCCGGATTGCGATCAAGGAACTTGGCGATCGGCGAGTTGTCGCCCAGCGGCTCCAGGAATTCGATCTTGGTATTGGGCAGCGTAACGAACACGACCGTCACCCCATGCTCGGGCTGCGGAGTCGCCTCGGAAACGACCGCCCCAAGCGCATCCTTATAAGTCGCAACAGCGGCGTTGAGATCACGCACAGCTATCGCCACATGATTGAGACGTCCGATCATCGTGCTGCTTGTCCTTTCTGAAGACCTCACCGCCGACTATGTAGCGCCGAACAGGCCGAACGGCTACCCCTGACCCCTGCCAACTCACCGACCCTGGCCATTAACGATCGACACCAGAACCTTGCAGATGGGCTTCTTACCCCAGACCTCGTAGACCGCTGCCCGGACCGCACGCCGGATTGCCTCCTCCACCAGCGCTGGATCGCGCCGGCGCGCAGGTGGGATCGAGCGGATCGTCCCCTCGACGGCGTCATAGGCGATATCGACCATCGCTTCGCCATCCGCGTCCGCCTCGGGAACTCCATCGATTTCCACGATCGGGTCGCTGACAAATTCACCTTTGGGTGAGACCGCGATAGCGACGACGACAACACCAACGGAGGCGAGCTTTCGCCGTTCGCGCACCGGACCCTCACCTTCGGGAACCAGCAGCCGGCCATCACGAAAAATGCGCCCGACAGGCAACTCCGCAATCCTGCGCGCGGGGCCAGGAGCCAACCGGATGAGATCGCCGTTAAACGCTGGTACGACCTCTGGAATGGATAGCGACTTGGCGAGTGCTGCATTGGCCATCAGATGGCGGGCCTCACCATGCATGGGCACCACGATGCGCGGCTTCAGCCAGCCGTACATCATGCGCAGCTCGTCGCGGCGCGGATGTCCCGTGACATGGATAAGTTCTTCGTCGTCGGTCATCACCTCGCAACCC
Organism: uncultured Hyphomicrobium sp.; assembly: GCA_964655725.1. GTDB lineage: Bacteria > Pseudomonadota > Alphaproteobacteria > Rhizobiales > Hyphomicrobiaceae > JAGVSR01. The sequence continues at coordinate 6,942 of CAZZPH010000093.1, read as the reverse complement.
TTGCGCACGAGCGCATTCTGGATCGCGCCTATGGACTTCTCATTGCCCGGTATCGTTCGGGATGAGAACATCACGAGGTCGCCCTTGGCGAGGGAGATATCCGGATGGTTCTCCTCTGCGACGCGCGCGAGGGCGGCGCGCGGCTCGCCCTGACTGCCCGTGCACAGGCACAAGACCTCTTGGCGAGGCAGATGCTTGAACTCGCGCTGATCAAGCCATTTGAAATTCTTGGGCAGATAGCCTGCCTCCAAGGCGACTTCGATCACTCGATGCAATGCCCTGCCGGCTACGACGAGCCGGCGGCCGGTGGACAGCGCCGCCTCCCCGCAGGCTTTGATGCGCGCGACGTTCGATGAGAACGTCGTCACGACGACGCGATGAGGCGCACGCGCAATCAGACGTTCGATGGATTTGGCAACCTCGGTCTCGCTCGGCGAGCGGCCATCACGCACCGCGTTCGTGCTGTCGCTCACCATAGCGAGCACGCCCTCATTGCCGAGCGCCTCGAAACGGCTCGGCAGCGCTGGTGCACCCACATAAGGCGTCTCGTCGATCTTCCAGTCGGCACTATGATAGACCATTCCATGCGGTGTACGCAGGACGAGACCGCTCGTCTCGGGGATGGAATGAGCGACGCTGACCAGCTCGATGTCGAAACCGCCGATCATGAAGCGGCTGTCGAGCGCAACGATCGTGATCGGCAACGCGAGCCTGCCACCGAATTCGGCGAGTTTGGCCTTCAGCATACCGGCCGTGAAGGGCGTGGCATAGATCGGGCAGCCGATCCGCGGCCACATCTCGATGACGGCGCCGATATGATCCTCATGCGCATGGGTCAGCACAAGGCCCGCGATCGCCTCGCGGCGCTCCTCCAGGAAGCTTAGATCGGGAAGGATGACGTCAACGCCGGGATCATCCTCGCCCTCGGGGAACGTGATGCCCAGGTCGACCATAAGCCATGAGCGGGAACGTGCCGGGCCCAAGCCGTAGAGATAAGCATTCATGCCCACCTCCCCGAGCCCACCCAGCGCGGCGAAGACAAGTTCCCCCTCGCCGCCCGATGCCCCCCGGTCTGTGATCTTTTCCGACATTCCTGATGAGCTTCCCTCTGCCCGTGTTGTATCTCAGAGCACCTGCCCGGCAAACAGGTTCCCGCGAGCAGCGGCGCACGGAGGCTCAATCAGCCGAGAGTTACATCGCCGAAAGAGAAGCGCGAAGACTTACCCCTGGCATCGGCAAGCAGCAAAGCCCCATCTGCATCCAGACCGGCGAACGAGCCTGCAACCCGGCCTCGTGCCGCCTCAACCGTCAGCGCGGTCCCCAACGGGACCGACCGCTCCAACCAAGCCTTGCGGATCCTGTCGCATCCCTCTCCACACGCCCAGTTGCCCAGCCATTCCTGCAGGCTTGAATCGAGAATTGCCAGCATTTCCCGCGGCTCTAACGCCGCACCCAAGCTGCGCATACTGGTCGCCACCGGCGCGCCGGGACTGAGGCTGGGGCTGGCGGCCAAGTTCAACCCGAAACCAATGACGGCAAGCGCACTTGACGCCGTCCCGATGACCGTACTTTCCACCAGGATCCCGCCGAGCTTCGCCCGATCGAGCAGAATGTCGTTGGGCCATTTCAATTCGAGCCGGCGGACTTCACGCAAGCGGGTCGCGCGCACGATCGCATCATGCGCGGCAATTCCGCTGACCAGTGCCAGCTGGCAGGCTGTCTCGAGCGGAGCCACCTCCGGCAGGATGATGCTGGCGTGGAGATTGCCCTCCAGCGAGGTCCAAGTGCGTCCCGAGCGGCCCCGTCCCGCCGTCTGTCGCCGTGCCAGGACCCAGGTGCCGGCAGCCGCACCCGCCATCCCCAGCCGCATCGCTTCCGTGTTCGTCGACCCCGTCTCTTCGAACTCGACAATGCGATCCGGCTGCAAGGGCCCCCAACCGAGCGATAGCGGCATGGCGTCCTCTATTCGACCAACGAACGCGCTGCGGCGTCCGCCGCGTCGACGAGGCCCGAAGGATAGAACACGTAGACCACGACCAGGGTGGCCGCCAGAACCATGATGCGGGCGACGGCCGGATCGGCGGTCGAGAATTTATCGGCCGGATCATCGAAAAACATGATCTTGATGACGCGCAGATAATAGAACGCAGCAATGACGCTCGCGATGACACCGATGATCGCGAGTGGCGCAAGTCCCGCCTTCACCGCAGCGCTCAAGACGTAAAACTTGGCGAAGAACCCTGCAAGCGGGGGAATACCGGCCATCGAAAACAGCAGAATTGCGAAGGCCAGCGCCATGGTCAGGTTGTTCTGAGCAAGGCCGGAAAGGTCCGAGATCTGCTCCACCATGTCGTCCTTGCGGCGCATCGCCAGCACACAGGCAAACGCTCCGAGCGTCATGACGACATAGATCACCAGATAAATCAGGACGGAGGAAATGCCCTCAGGCGATCCCGCCGCAAGGCCAACCAGAACGAAGCCGACATGCCCGATCGATGAATAGGCAAGCAGACGCTTGATATTGGTCTGGCCGATGGCGGCAAACGCACCCAGCAACATTGACGCGATGGCGAGCGCCACGACGATCTGGCGCCACTGCGGCACGATATCGGGAAACGCATCGTAGAGGATGCGGACCAGAAGCGCCATGGCCGCCACCTTCGGAGCGGCGGCGAAGTAGGCGGTGATCGGGGTTGGTGCGCCCTCATAGACATCGGGGGTCCACATATGAAAAGGGACCGCAGAGATCTTGAACGCCAGCCCCACCAGCAGGAAGACCAACCCCACGATGAGACCGAGGCCTGGCGCGGTTCCTTCTTCCTTGAACAGTAGCGCCAGCCCATCGAACGATGTGGTGCCTGTAAACCCATAGATCAGAGAGGCACCGTAGAGCAGCATGCCCGACGACAACGCGCCCAGAACAAAGTACTTGAGGCCCGCCTCGCTCGACCGCAACTGGTCCCGGCGCATCGCGGCCAGCACATAGAGCGACAAACTCATCAGCTCCAGCGACAGGTAGAGTGCGATGAGATCATTGGCGGAGACCATCATCATCATGCCGGCTCCCGCCAGAAGCATGATGACGGGGATCTCGAACTTCATAAGTCGGGCACGCGCCAGATATCCCATCCCCAACAGGATCGAGAACGCAGTCGCAGCAAGGATCACGATTTTGGCGAACCGGGCGAAATCATCGACAATGAAAGCGCCGTCGAAAAGCTTGTCTGCACCCGGGCCGCTCATGGCCACCACGGCCGCGACGACCGCCAAGAGGACGATGGCCAGCCAACTGCACGAGATGCCATTGCGCTCGGTGTCATCCCGGAACACACCGAGCATAAGGATCGCCATGGCGCCCACCGCCATGAGGATCTCCGGCAGCGCCGGCGCGAAGGACTGAAGTGTCGTCATCGAGCGGGCTCCGTCAAGGTAGGAACGCGGCAGTTGCGGCCGTGTCGGCCTCATAGCGCGACACGAGGTTCTGTACCGACACCGCCGTCACATCGAGAATGGGGGCAGGGTAGAACCCCAGGAAGATCGTCAGGAACACGAGAGGAGCAAGAATCGCCACCTCGCGCGGCGTCAAATCCGCAAGAGCCTTGAGCGCTGGCTTCTCCAGCGGTCCGAAAATAATGCGCCGGTAAAGCCAGAGCGCATAGGCGGCAGAGAGCACGACGCCGGTCGTTGCGAGCACCGCAACCCAGGTGTTGACGCGGAACGCGCCGAGCAAGGTCAGGAACTCACCCACGAAGCCGCTTGTGCCGGGCAGACCGACATTGGCCATGGTGAACACCATGAAGAACGCCGCGTAGAGCGGCATACGCTCGGCAAGTCCGCCATAGGCGTCGATCTGGCGTGTGTGCATGCGGTCGTAGATGACCCCGACGCACAGGAACAAGGCCGCCGAGACGATGCCGTGCGACAACATCTGGAAAATCGCCCCATCCACACCCTGGGTTGTCGCGGTGAAGATGCCCATCGTGACAAAGCCCATATGCGCAACCGACGAGTAGGCAATGAGCTTCTTGATATCGGACTGGGCGAGCGCCACCAGCGACGTATAGACGATGGCGATGACTGAAAGCGCAAAGACCAGGGGAGCAAGTTCCGCGCTCGCAATCGGAAACAGCGGCAGCGAGAAGCGCAAGAACCCGTATCCGCCCATTTTCAGGAGGATAGCCGCCAGGATCACGGACCCGGCAGTGGGGGCCTCCACGTGCGCATCGGGCAGCCAGGTGTGGACGGGCCACATCGGCATTTTGACCGCAAACGATGCGAAGAACGCAAGCCACAGCCACCACTGCATGTCGGCTGGGAACCTCGTCGTCAGCATCAGGACGGGGATGTCGGTCGTGCCCGCGTAGTTGTAGATCACCAGAATCGCGATCAGCATCAAGACAGAGCCGAGCAGGGTGTAGAGGAAGAACTTGAAGCTCGCATAGACGCGGCGCGCGCCACCCCACACACCGATGATGAGGAACATCGGAATGAGGCCGCCCTCGAAGAACAGGTAGAAGAGCACCAGATCGAGCGCGCAGAACACGCCGATCATCAGCGTCTCGAGGATAAGAAACGCGATCATGTACTCCTTGACGCGTTCCTCAATCGACTCCCAGCTGGCCAGAATGCAGATCGGCATCAGGAACGTCGTCAGGATCACGAACAGCATCGAGATGCCGTCCACGCCCATCTTATATTTGAAGGGGCCCATCCATGCGTAGTCTTCCACAAACTGGAAGGCCGACGTGGTGGTATCGAAGTTGACCCAGATGACCAGAGATACGGCGAATGTGACGAGCGTCGTCCACAGCGCGACCCAGCGCGCGTTGTTCTTGGCATCCGCAGGCAGCGTCGCGATGAACAGCGCTCCGACCAGGGGCAGGAAGGTTACGATTGAAAGAATGGGCTGGGCGGTGATGTTCATTTGGAAGCACCCCCGGCCAGGAAGAACCACGTCACGAAGACGGCCACGCCGACCAGCATGACGAAGGCGTAGTGATAGACGTAGCCCGTCTGCAGCTTGACAATCCGTCCCGTCGCCCACCCCACGCTGGCAGCGGTTCCGTCAATAGTCCCGTCGATCACCGTCCCGTCACCGCGTCGCCACAGAAAGTGCCCGAGCGCCATCAACGGCCGCACGAAGATCCGGTCATACAGCTCGTCGAAGTACCACTTGTTGAGCAGGAAGAGATACAACGGCCGGAACGCCTTGGCTGTCGCCTCCGGCAGATGCGGCGCCTTGATGTAGTAGAGCCAGGCCAGTGCGAAGCCTGCCAGCATGGCAATGAACGGCGCCCAAAGCACCCACTCCGGTACCTCATGCATATGGTGGAGGATGTCCTTGCCGGGAAGTTCATAGATGGATGAACCCCAGAACTCCTTGTAGTGGTACCCGATAAACTGCGGCGCAAAAAGAACCCCCGCGACCACCGCCCCCACGGCCAGAACGCCCAGCGGAATCAGCATCACCGGCGGACTTTCATGCGCGTGCTTGAACGTTTCGTGCTCGGCGCGAGTCTTGCCGTAGAAGGTCATGAACATCAGCCGCCAGGAGTAGAAGGACGTCATCAGCGCGGCGACAACCAGCAGCCAGAAGGCATAATTGCCGGGCGTGTGAGCCGCATGTGCCGCCTCGATGATCGCATCCTTGGAATGGAAGCCCGCAAAGCCCGCCAGATGGGGAATGCCGACACCCGTAAGAGCTAGTGTTCCGATGAGCATCATGGCCCATGTCACAGGAATTTTTGACCTGAGACCGCCCATGTTGCGCATGTCCTGCTCATGATGCATGGCGTGGATGACAGAGCCGGCCCCCAGGAACAGCAGCGCCTTGAAAAACGCATGGGTGAACAGGTGGAAGATGCCGGCCGTGTAAGCCCCAACACCGCAGGCCACAAACATATAGCCGAGCTGTGAGCACGTCGAATAGGCGATCACGCGCTTAATGTCGTTCTGGACGAGTCCGACCGTTGCTGCGAAGAACGCCGTTACGGCACCGACGAACACCACGACATCGAGTGCGAGTGGCGCGTGTTCGAACAGCGGCGAGAGGCGCGCGACCATGAATACGCCGGCCGTCACCATCGTCGCAGCGTGGATGAGTGCTGAGACCGGTGTGGGGCCCTCCATGGCGTCGGGCAGCCAGGTGTGGAGCAGGAATTGCGCCGACTTGCCCATCGCACCCATGAACAGCAGCAGGCACAGCGCCGTCAGGATATCGACCTCAGCCCCCAGAAGCATCATTGTCTGCCCCGCCATCTCAGGCGCTTGGCGGAAGATGTCGTCCAGGTTGACCGACTTGAAGATAAAGAAGACGCCAAAGATGCCGAGCGCGAAGCCGAAATCGCCAACGCGGTTGACGATGAAAGCCTTGATTGCCGCCGCGTTGGCTTCCGGCTTCTTGTACCAGAAGCCGATCAGCAGATAGCTCGCAAGTCCCACGCCCTCCCAGCCGAAGAACATCTGCAAGAGGTTGTCACTGGTCACCAGCATCAGCATGGCGAACGTAAAGAGCGACAGATAGGAGAAAAACCGCGGGCGGCTGTCGTCCTCGTGCATATAGCCGATAGAGTAGAGGTGCACGAGCGATGAGACCGTCGTCACGACGACCAGCATCACCGCCGTCAGCGTGTCGATGCGCAGCGACCATCCCGCATCGAGTTCACCTGACGTAATCCAGCGTAGCACCGGCACCTTGGCTGTTTCGTGATCGAACCCCACACGCACGAATACGATCCAGGACAGGACCGCCGCCGTCAGAAGCAGAGCCGTTGCGACGATCTCCGAAACGCGCGGGCTGAACATGCGTCCCAAGAGCCCCGCGAACAGAGCTCCCACGAGAGGCAGGAAGACAATAGCTGTGTAGATCATGCGGCTCTCCGAACGGGCGGCCGGCATGCCCCGCAAGACAGCCGGCGGCGACGCGCTCGAGCCAGCGTCGGC
>CAZZPH010000092.1:0-9215 GCA_964655725.1 uncultured Hyphomicrobium sp. | reverse complement strand
GCTCATGTGGCGTCACGCTGGGTGGTGGCTAAGCGCTTGTGCGCGTTTCGAATTACGGGTCGGCCAATTTGCATCGGATCTCGCCAGAGACAATACCCGCCGTCCTGAGTGGCCTGCCCCGGACGTGTAGGCCCGCTCCGAACGGTGCACCTTTCTCTAAAGGTCGCCCGCCGATCTGTCTGCCCCCCCTGTGCGGGGAAGAGCAGTGTTGATTGGAAGAAGCCGGAAGACGACACGAGTTGCAGACACCCGCTTTCATGGTAACGCTATCGCCGGATTCGTGCGATCATCAGAACGCAGCTTAAAGAAGCGTTCACACGATTAAGCTTCTACTCGGCTAAATTTGTTAAAGTCTCGACGAAAGGGAAACGCGCATGTCTTCCGTGGTCATATGGATGGGCATTATCACACTGGGTCTATGCCTGCTGATATTGAGCGCCGCAGTCGGGGCCCCGTCGGCGTTCATGGGTGTAATCGCTGCCATCAACATCGCGATCGCACTACTCGGATTGCGCGAGCAGAACACGCTTCAAAACACCGGGAACTCCCGCAGCATGAAGTCTGCCAGCGCGGCGCGCTACATGGGCCTTGTGTGGATCTGGGGCGCGATCGCCCTATTTACGATCTATCAGTTCATCCTACCGTCCTGGCATGAATGGCCGGTCTTCTTCGGTGCGTTCGCGATCGTGGGAGCATTGTGCCTGGTATTTGCCTCGGTCATGACGCGGGATGCTGAAAAAGGTGCCGAAGATGAAACAATTCTCAAACTCGGCCGTTATTTGACGATGGCGCAAATTGTCGGCACCCTCGTCGCAATCGCAGGGTTGTTGATCGATCCTGACAAGCAGTTTCTCAATACCGAGAGGAAGGACTGGGCAGCGGTCAATATTTTCTTCTTTGGTGCCATCGCGCTGGCAGCGCTAAGTGCTCAGGCACTTCTGCTCCAGCGGCAGGACAGCAAGTGAGGCTTGTGAGGCTATGGCTGAAACCGGTGACAGGGCCAACCACGTAGCTTGGCGAGTTCGAAACTGAGATGGAATGCCAAAGGGCCGCGCTATGTCTCTCAAACCGATGATCCCGGCCGTTATCATCCCGCTCCTGGCAAGTGCCGCCGCCATGGCGTATGCCGCGAGCACAAACTCGCGCCTCTTAGCGGTGTGCGCGGCGGCCAGCTTCGCCCTTGCCGTGCTCATCGTCGCCAACAGACTCAATGCCCAGTTCTTGGACCATGACGGGACCGCTGCGAGAAATGCAGACAGGGAGCACGAATATTTCCACGTCATGCGCAGGAATACCCGCCTCGTTGCGCTGGTCTATGCCTGGGCAGGCGCAACATTCCTGGCCGTGTATACTTTAAGTGACCTCAAATGGCGCCATGGCCTGCAATACGGCATGGCAAGTAGTCTGATCGCGGCAGGGTTTCTCGCCTATGTGCATTGGATGGGCTCAAACGGGAAGCGCAAACCTCCTTCGCTTCCGTTGACGCTTGCCCATGCCGGCGCGGTTGCTGGCGGCCTCACGTTCCTTGTCTTATCTGGCAAGCTTGAAACATTGAAGGGCGACTGGGCTGCCAATTACATCTTCTTGTTCGGCGGCCTGGCCCTTCTGGGAATTGCCGCGATCTCCATCAAGACGCACAGGGCCCGTACTCATAGTGATGCAAACCGGCATGAGGCCGCTGTTCCCGCATCGGGAGACGCTTGACCCTGCGAGGCGTGCACACAACTTCAGTGCTGGCACCGCGGGCAGTAGAATGTCGATCTCTCACCCTGCCTGACGCGAAGCACGCTGCCGCCGCAGCCCACCCGTACACATCGCTGCCCCTGCCGGTCATAGACCGCGTGACGCGCAGCGAAATCGCCCGGCTGACCATCCGCCTTGCGATAGTCACGCAACGTCGAGCCTCCAGAGGCGACGGCTTCCTCGATGACAGAGCGAATTTCTGCGACCAACCGGCCAGCGGCCTTCCTCTGTCGCGGCTGCGCCAGCGTTGACGCCTGACGCATGGGCGACAACCCGGCTCGAAACAGCGCTTCACAAACGTAGATGTTGCCAAGTCCTGCAATGATGGACTGGTCCATCAGGAACGATTTGAGAGCCAACCGGCGGTTGGCCGCGTGTTTGATGACATAGCTGGATGTCAGATCGGGGCCCAGAGGCTCGACACCCAGCTTGGCAAACATTGCATGCCTTGGGGCATCGTCCTCGCCAACAAGAGTCATGAAGCCGAAGCGCCGCGGATCGTTGTAGACGAGCGTATCGCCGCGGGACGTTTCCATCACCACATGGTCATGGTGCGCCAGCCGTCCGAGCTCGTGGACATAGGTGCCGGCCACGTTGGTCGCGCGACCGGCATTTCCCCGGCAACGCGGTAGCAGCAGGAGCCGTCCGCTCATTCCCAAGTGCACGACGAGTTGTTCTGCTCCATCCAGATGCACGATCAGGTATTTTGCCCGGCGATCGACGCTCAGCACCGTCCGCCCGGTGAGCCGTTCTGCGAATTCCGGAGGAAAGGGATACCGCAATCCGGAACGGCGAAGCTCGACATGACTAAACCTCGCGCCTGTAAGTGCCGGGGCCAATCCAATTCTGACGTTCTCAACCTCCGGCAACTCAGGCATTGACGAAACGCACTCCTCCAGGAGGCCGCGGCAAACGACGCCCTCGCTGCCCGGACCACTCCAGGATAATCTGGCTGAGGCATGACTTGAAGGACGGCCAGGAGAAAGGCAAGAGCGTATGAACCGTATCGGACAGGCGGGCGCCGAGACCACAGATGGCACCGCGCCCGTACAGGGCGCTGATGGACCGGTCGCCGCGTCGATCCTGCGCGGAGTGGTACGCCTCCTGATCGCGCGCGGAGAGATACCCATCGACGAGTTCAGCCTGCCCAATGGCCGGCGCGCGGACGTAGCCGCACTCAGCCGCGATGGGCGCATCACAATCGTCGAGATCAAATCCTGTCTCGCCGATTACCGCGCTGATCAGAAGTGGCCCGAATACCGCGACTATTGTGATGCGCTCTATTTCGCCGTGCGGCCCGATTTTCCCCGGGATGTCCTGCCGGAGGAGTGCGGGCTGATCCTTGCTGATCGCTATGGAGGTGACATTGTGCGTCCGGCTCCCGTACAGCCGGCTCTGGCGGCCGCACGCCGCAAAGCTTTGACGCTGCGTTTCGCGCGCGTGGCGGCCTACCGGCTGGCCGGTGTCAGCGATGATGCAATTTTCTCAGGCACGGGCACGGTGGAGTTCTGACCCCAGTCGCGCAGCTGTGTGTCGGCAAATTGAGTGGCCTCCAACGAGATTGCCCACCCAACATGAACAGCGGCACCTACTTCGGCGCGCGCTTCGCCAGAATGCGTTGAAGCGTTCGCCGATGCATGTTCAGCCGTCGCGCAGTCTCTGAGACATTGCGATTGCACAGCTCATAAACCCGCTGGATATGCTCCCAGCGCACCCGATCGGCCGACATCGGGTTCTCCGGCGGGGGCGCTTTGGAATTGGGCGGGGCCAGCAGCGCGTCGGTCACATCGTCTGCATCGGCGGGCTTGGCGAGGTAGTCGACCGCCCCGAGCTTCACGGCCGAGACGGCGGTCGCGATGTTGCCATAGCCCGTCAGAACGATAATGCGGGCATTGGGCCGCAAACGCGTCAACTCAGCGATCACCTCCAGCCCATTGCCGTCTTCCAGACGAAGATCGACGACGGCGAAAGCCGGCGGGCTTTGGCGGATAAGGTCGATCCCCTCGGATACGGAAAAGGCGCTTCGAACAAGGAACCCGCGCTGCTCCATCGCGCGGACCATGCGTTGCAGGAACGCCCGGTCATCGTCAACGATGATCAGCGACCGGTCCTCGGGCAATTCGTCGGGCTTAAAAGAGAGATCTTCGTTCACGGCGTCCTCCTGCCGCGTCAAACTATCGCCTTACATCTGACTCGCCAAGGCCTCACTTCGGCGAAGTACCCCTGCACATGGTAAACGTGCTCACCGGTCAAAAACCTCCACAGCGGGGGGGCGGCTGCGCGGTAGAGGACCAGAACCAGGGAGCGCGGCGGCCTCGGTGCCGGCCTCGAAATCGGCGCGCGACCAGGTCAACCGCACCACGGCTCCGCTCTGAGGCGCGCTGCGATTCTCCAAGGTGATGCGCGCGCCGGACCTCTCCAGCAGCGTCTTGGCGATAAAAAAGCCCAGTCCCAGTCCGCCGGCATTTCCCCCGGGGTGCCGCGTGCGTGGTGAGCGTGTGGTGACATAGGGTTCGCCCAGAGTATCGATGATCTCTGGCTTGAAGCCCGGCCCATCATCGCTGATCGTCACGACGACCTGCCCGGCGTCCCATTCAGCGGTCAGATCCACGCGCTTGTGCGCGAAATCGACGGCATTCTCGAGAATGTTGCCCAATCCATAGAGAACGCCAGGACGGCGCGCGCCCAAGGGCTCAACGGCATCCGGGCCGGTGGTGCCCGTTGAGGGATGAACGAAAATATGGATCGGCTTCAGCGCCGCTGCATAAGGGGCTGCGGCCTCCGAGAGCATTTCCCTGATGGACAAACTCGCGTGGAGCGGGTCTTGCGTGTTGGGGTGCTTGGTGAGTTTCTGGAGGATTTCGCGGCATCGCAGGGCTTGCTGGCGCAGCAATTCCACGTCCTCTGCCAAGGGGCTGTCGACCGGGATCGCTGCCTGAATCTCCTTGGTGACAAGCACAATCGTCGACAACGGCGTGCCGAGTTCATGGGCCGCCGCAGCCGCCAGCCCGTCCAGCGCGTGCAGCTTCTGCTCCCGGGCCAGAACCAGCTCCGTTGCGGTGAGCGCTGCCGACATTTCCTTGCCCTCACGTGTCAGGCGCCGCGCATAAAGAGCGATGAACGTCATGGATGCCATGACGGCGGCCACGATGCCGAAATCATAAAGGCGATCATGGTCGACGCTCGCTCCTGGATACCAGGGCAGCGGATACGACACGAGTGCGATCAGAACCGTTGCGAGAAGCGCCAGCGACCCCAGCACCAGCGTGTTCGCCAGCGGCAATGTCGCCGCAGAGACAGTAACTGGCGCCACCAGCAGCATCGTGAAAGGGTTCTCGATGCCTCCCGTCAGGTACAGCAGCCCCGCAAGCTGAAGGATATCGTAGGCAAGCAGACCGGTGGCGAGATTGATCGACAAACGATAGCGCGCCGGATAGCGCAGCGCGAGAAATACGTTGAGCCACGCCGAGCAGGCGATGAGAAACAGACACCAGCCGAGAGGCATGCGGAAGCCCAGCCCGAGTGTCACCACTCCGACCGCAGCCAACTGCCCGATCACAGCCAGCCATCGCAACCGCACAATAGTTTGCAGCCTCAGCTGGCTGACACCGCCCTCCGCCTCGAGGAACCGCAGATTTGCGAAAGGGTCCTGTCGCACGAAACTCTCACATCTTGGTCATGGGCCGCGGGGGCTGGAGCGGGGCCGCTGGCGTCCGCGGGGCCCTGGCCGAGCGGTTTGCCTGCGACGCTATCTCCCCATGCCCTGGATTCTCGGGCAATGTATTCAATATAAAGAGGTTCATGCGGCCTGCATATGCCCGACAATCGCAGACAGGAAACCCGAGATATGCCGTCCCGATTGCAAGTCATCCTCGTCATCGGCGCGCTGGCCGGCGCCGCAGCAGCATTCCTGACGTTCACAAACCAGGGGCCAAGCCAAGGTCTGGGCTCCGGCCTCCAGGTCTCATCCGGCAAGGCGGCGATTGGCGGACCGTTCAGTCTGGTGGATGCCAGCGGCAAACGTCGCACGCAGGAGGACTTCCTCGGACGGCCGATGCTGATCTTTTTCGGCTTCACGCACTGCCCCGACGTCTGCCCTTCCGGACTGCAGACACTTACGGTGGCACTCGATGAGCTGGGAGCCAAATCACAGGAACTCGCAGCCGTGTTTGTATCGGTTGACCCCGAGCGCGATTCGCCCGACGTGATGGCCAGCTACTTGAAGAGCTTCCACAAAGACATTGTCGGTCTCACCGGCACCGCAGACGAGGTCCAAGCGGCGATCAAGACCTTCCGGGTCTATGCCAAGAAGGTACCAAGCGAAACCAATGCGTCCGACTACACGGTGGATCACAGTGCCTTCTTGTATCTGATGGATCGCAACGGCGAATACAAGAAACATTTCCCCCACTCGATCGACGCCGCAAAGCTTGCCGTCGAGCTCCGTGCTGCTCTCTGAAGCATCAGGTCCCTGACTATTGTTGTGCAAGAGTGCCGGTCGGCATCCCATGGATCACACCATCGTGCACATGGGGCAGCGATGCCACACTTGCAACGCACACATGGCCCAGACTTAAATTGCTGCTGTTGGAGGCGCGCCGAACTTGATAGGTGTGTCGTTGAGCGATGAGTGTCGAGTTCGAGCCATCGTAGTCTCAAATCTGGCGCGTTCTGGCGATCAGCTGTTCTGATCGGAAGATTCTCGGACAGCATTGCACACACACACTTGCAGGCACTCCAGCACACATTCGCCCCTGCTGGATTGCAAGTTTCCGCTCCAAGGTTTCCTCTAGGCCAACTCAATGCGAAAGTCGAAAGCGCCCATGATATCCCAACTCTCCAGGAGCGAGATCGATGGGATCGGCGCACCAATCGAGGTTCGCAGACACCCGGCCGCACGCCGCCTGACCTTGCGTGTGAGCCGCACGCGCCGTGCCGTTATCGTCACGTTGCCCGTGCAGTGCGGGCTGGACGAAGCAGGATCGTTCCTGCATCGGAACATGGATTGGGTCAAAGAGCGCCTCGACAGCTTGCCTGAGCCGGTGCCGTTTTGCGATAAAACACTGATCCCGCTTCGCGGCACGGCTCATCAGATCGTGATGTCGGGCCATGCATCACTGAAACGTGCGGTGCGCATTGCGAACGGCACATCCTTCCCCGAACTCCATGTGCCCGGTTCGGGCGAGGACGCACCGCGGCGCCTGTCTACGTGGTTGCAGCGTGAGGCGCGGCGCGACCTTGAGACCTGCGTTGCGCACCATGCTTGCCGCCTGGGTGTGGCGCCCAAACGCATCGCCGTACGCGACCAGTCCAGCCGTTGGGGATCATGCTCGACAACCGGTGTGCTCTCTTTTTCGTGGCGACTCGTGCTGGCTCCCCCTGCCGTACTCGACTATGTCGCTGCTCATGAAGTCGCCCACCTGCTGGAAATGAATCACGGCCGGCGGTTCTGGGCCCTGGTCCGCGAGACATGCCCAGGGGTCGACGAGGCCAAGCGATGGCTACAGATTTACGGCCTGGACCTGCATCGCTATGGCATCCAAAGGGCCGCCTAGCAGCCCTGCTATCCCTGTCTTATGAGCCGCCCCAGACTTAGCGCGTTGCCGCACCCAGCGACATCATCCCTGGAGGGGGTCGCACACTCCCTTGTCCGCCCCCCTCACCTGCCTCCCGCGCCGACGCCACTCCCGCCGGGGCTGCCGAAACTGCTGGGGTTGGCTCGGCGAGTCCTGAAAGCGCACGCGCGATGAAACTGTCATCAATCCCTTCGCTGGGATATCCGCGAGCTGGTGGCTCTATCTCAGCCTTCGGTGCCATAGGATTTTCAGAATTCTGGCTCTTACGCTTCGGCGCAGCAGCGTTACGGCGCAGTGTGGTCGGCATCTGCCACGGAAGGAGTTCGCGCGGACCGGTCAGCAGGTCATCTCCCTCAGCAAGCACCCGACCTTCCGCGTCGGGGTGCGGAAAGCGCACGCTTGTGCCGGCAAGCGGAGCCGGGTCACGCCCCTCGTGAGCGCGCATCATGATCCGCTGCCAGATCTGGGCTGGCAACTGACCGCCGCTCACCTTTTTCATCGGGCTCCCATTGTCGTTGCCGACCCACACACCTCCCACCAGATGCGCTGAGTAGCCGATGAACCAGGCATCGCGGAAATCCTGTGTGGTTCCCGTCTTGCCCGCAACAGGGTGCCGTTCGATCTGTGCCCTCTTGCCCGTCCCGCTTTCGACAGCAGCCGCCAGCATGCTGTTCAATTCCCCGATCGCCGCCGGCGAGGCGAGCTGATCGGCCTTCGGTGCGGAACGCGCATACAGGACCCGCCCCGTGCCGGAGCGGATACGCCGGACAATGTGGGGATCGATGCCCCGCCCACCTGTTGCGAATGTTCCATAGGCGCCTGTCAATTCCAGGAGCGATACTTCGGATGTGCCCAGAGCCAGCGAAGGATCGACGCGGATCTTGGATTCAATCCCAAACCGCTGAGCGAGCGAAGCGACCCGATCGGAACCTGCATCCATCATCACCCGGACGGCGACAGTGTTGATGGACTGTGCGAGCGCGTGACGCAGCGTGACCGGGCCGCTGAACCGGCCGTTGTCGTTTTTTGGCGACCAGCCATCGAGCGTGAACGGCAGATCATAGGCGACACTGTCGGCGCTGAACCCGCGCTCCAGTGCGGCCAGATAAACAAACGGTTTAAAGGCTGAGCCGGGCTGGCGCTTCGCCCTGACTGCGCGGTTGAACTGGCTCTCAGCATAGGAACGACCGCCGACCAGTGCACGAATGCCGCCGTCCATATCGAGAATAACCGCCCCTGCCTGGCCAGCGGCCGCGTCCCGGCCGATCCGTTCCAGCTCGGACGCTACAATTTCACTTGCACGGTGCTGAAGGTCGCGATCAAGCGTCGTGTCGACAACGATTTCGCCCTGTCCCTCGATCAGAACCTGGGGCAGCTGATCGAGAACGTAGTCGATGGCATAGTCGGCCCGCGATCTCGTCTCACCCCGCTTACGATTGACAATTTTTACACGGGCCACACGCGCGCGGCCCTCCTCTTCTCGCCGGATGAAGCCCGCATCGACCATTTTGGAGAGTACGCTGTGGCCGCGTTCGAGCGCCAGCCGGGGATTGGCCGATGGCGCATAGCGCGACGGCGCCTTCAAGAGACCAGCCATAACGGCAGCCTCCGCAAGGGTCATTTCCCGCGCCGACTTGTCGAAATAGCGCTGTGCAGCAGCCTCGATGCCATAAGCTCCGCCGCCAAAATAGACGCGATTGAGATAGAGCTCCATGATGTCCCGCTTGGACAGCCGGAGTTCCAGCCACAGTGCAAGCGCCAGTTCCTCCAACTTGCGGTCGAGCGATCGCTCGGGAGTGAGGAACAGATTCTTTGCTAATTGCTGGGTCAGGGTCGATCCGCCTTCTGCAAAGCGCCCCGCCCTCAAGTTCGCGAAGAACGCCCGCCCCAGCCCCC
>CAZZPH010000091.1:0-9277 GCA_964655725.1 uncultured Hyphomicrobium sp. | reverse complement strand
TTCGACGGCGCTGCCGCGCGGACCGATGAGAAGGTCGATGTGGGCGACTTCGTTGCCGTCGCCGACGAGCGATTCGCCAACCAGTACGCGATTGATCTTGGCCATTAGCGGGGTTCCTCCCAGTTCTGAACATACGGTATGAGCCGACGCGCTCCGGTTTGTCCCGGATCGGGCCGGCTACGCTCGTCCCGAGCTATCGGGTGAGGCAGGAGACGGTGAAAGGCGTCACCGGACTCGAGTTACCAGATAGCGGCGCGCCTAGAGCACCGCGCCTTAATAGCCATAAGGCATTACCTTCGACAAGGGGCGATACGACCTAGGTCGAATTGCGCAATCGATTTTTGAGGAGTCCGAGTGGGTTGGTACAACCTCGCGCGTGTCGCCGGATGGTCCGGGTGGCGCCATCTAGGGTGCCGGGTGCGGCATGTCAGCGCTCTTGGGCCGCCTGCCGGAGCTTGGACATAAATACGCCCGCGGCCATGACATCGGCCGTCGCGCCCGGGTTGAGGTTCAAAGCCTTCAGCTCCGTATCGAAGGCGAGCATATCCGCCATCACGTCCGGGCGGTAGGGATCGTGAAGATCCGGCCATCGTGCGAGGCGCTCGCGGGCGCGCATCATCACGTCCCGAGCGATGTCGGGTCCATGCTTGCGGGCGACATGGGTATCGATGCGCGAGGCGAGTGAGGCGAGGAATGTCCGGGCAAGTGCTGAGGTCTCACTCAGCCCTTGAAGAACTGCGGCGTCATAGGCCTGTGCCGTTTCTTTCACGGCGGAAAAGCCGTCCGCATATTGAGCCGCGACCAGATCGCGGTCTGCCGCCAGACGCATGGCATCCATCAAGGTCATGCCCGCGGGAGGCGCCGCAGAGACGTCACCGGTGCGAACCTCGCCGAGGCCGGCAGGCCGTGCCATGGCGATGGCAGCGAACGCATCGCGCGCATCATCGTGATCGAGCACCTGCAGAACCCCGTGCAGGCGATCCTGCAACCTGCGGCCGTTCCCCGACGGGCCAGCAGCGGCGGCGAGGGGGGCCGACAGGAGGATGATCCCGAGATTGGTGTTGGTCGCAACCGCAACGGCTGTCGCCTCGACCGCGCGCCGGATGCGCTGGCCCACCGAGTGGCCTGGAGCTGAAATATGCGGAGCGGTGACATCGGCGCTGAGGTCGAAGTCTTGCACGCTCATCCCATGTCCTTCGGCGTGGACATGCACGTTGCCGGGCTTCAAGGTTCGGACTTCCAGCCGGCAGGCCGCGATATAGGCCTGTGCGATGTCTGGTGGGGAAAGCGGCCACATCATAGCGTGACGGGTTCGGTGACGGCGGCCAGAAAATCCTCCGCCAGCGTCCAGGCGATGTTGACGTCGGTGATGCTCTGCAGGCCCTTCCATGCGGGATTGGAATTGATTTCCAGCACCATGAGTTGTCCGTCCGTGTCCCGGATGAGGTCGACGCCGGCGTAATCGGCGCCCACGGCCCGGGCAGCCGCGAGGGCCAGCTGGTGCATCTCCGTATCCGTCTCCACGGGGGCGGGTTCTGCACCTTGATGCACGTTGGTGATCCAATTCGATCCGACACGGGCCATCGCAGCAAGAACGCGTCCGCGCGATACAAAAATACGCCAGTCAGTGAAGCAGGTATCGCTCGATGCGCGCAAATAGTGCTGCAGATAGTAGACGTCACCCAGGTCAGCGGGTAACGGAAATTCGCCGCCAGGTGGGACCAATCTGACGCCGTTACCCTGGCTGCCGAACAATGGTTTGACGACCAGCGGCCGCGCGCCTGTGCGTGCGTGAGCGCGGGCGGCTTCAATCCCTTCGGCGACACGGGTCGGGGGAACCGGCAGGCCCGCCTTCTGGAACAGGAACGTCGCTGTCGACTTGTCGACACAGCGCTCGATCACGCGAGCATCGTTCCACACCCTGACGCCGCTCTCGCGCAGGGCATGCAGGATGCCGAGCCGCAGCGTGATCTGCTCCAGACTGCCCGTTGAGATGGAGCGCACGAACGCAGCATCAGGAAGTCTGCCGTCAAAGCCTGGAATATCGAGGCCGGATGCCGTGCGCGTGTCAAAGGCGCAATGCTTGAGACACGTCGTGACGACCTCGGCGCCGCGCGCCTCCATTGCTTTTCTGAGGCGCCGGGCGTGCCAGTCCCCGCCGCCGTCCTCCACGAACAGGACGACACGGGGGCTGACCGGTGCGGATTGGCGGGCGCTGACGGAAAACTCTGGCTTCGTCATGATGCGCTCCAGCCTCCGTGACGTGCGGTGCGCGCGGATGGCCTGGACAGATGTGCTGTCACCTGAAGCTCGCGTCCACGATATCGGCTGCGAGCCGCCCGGCCTGGAAGGAGGCGCCCGTATCGAGATTTGACACCGTTACAAGGGCCGGACTGAACAGCATGGCGTCGATCTTGTAGAAATCGCCCCCGACCTCTGCAAACGTTTCAGCGAATGGCTTGCCATAGGACGTCGACGTGCTGGATGGGAGCGCGTCTGCCAGCTTCTTTGCCTCCTCGTCGGAGCCTTTTACAAAAAGCTGGATGCGTCCGCCATAGATGATCGCATCGTTGGTGCGCCCCATGGCTTTCACGAAATCCGGTATCGGCGGTGCGATGGGTGCCACGCCATAGCCGTCGATGATGTTTTCCAGCGGGAAATGCAGGGCGTGCGCTTTGTGTAGCGAAACTTCGAGCACGCGCGCGGCGATCTGAACGGTTCCAGCCAAGCTCCCCGTGGGTGCAAACAGGATCGTCAGATTGGCAGGGGCGATGCCGCATGCGGACGCCACGTTCGATGCCACCGACGAGGGCGGGGCCTTGTCGCCTTCGATGACGAGCGCGCCACGGGAGTGGTGATCGACGTAGCCAAGTTCTTTGTAGAGGTCCTCCACGCGTGACAGCGCGCGCGCGGGCCCCGATCCGAGAGCGAAAAATCCACTTTCTTCTTCCGTGATGGTCCAGCCCGCATACTGGCTGCCCAGGCAGGCAATCACCGGATTGGAGGAGTGAACCACGACTCCAAGCGGCCAGCGCTCCAGGCCTGAGGCCGACGTGATCTGGACGGTGCCGAGCCCCCCCATGCAGACTTCGCCAAGGAGCCGGCCGGCCTCCAGTCCGCCCGGCACGTTCGCGCCGAGGTCGATGAGGCGTTCTCCACTGGCCCCCGTGCTGACACAGCACCGCAAGGCTGAGGCGTTGGCGGCGATGGCATCGACGATCGCAGCGGCGCGTGCGTTCACGCTCGGTGTCAGGCTGGACTGGAAGGGCATGGGTGGGATTTCCTCTTACTTAGGTCATGCGTTCATACAAAGTCTGTTCCAGAAGCCTCAGCCGTTCACGGCAGAGGCGTTCGGCGGTGCTTGCGGTATCCGCTTGAGCTGTGACGGTGGCGAGTGGCTGTCCGCGGGCAACGTGAGTTCCTTCAGGTGGGCGATCGGCAGCCCACGCCGGCCAGTCGATGGCGGGCACGGTGATCGCCCCGCGGTCGGCGTAGAGATAGGCCGCTGCTGCTGCGCGCGGGGGTGACCAGTGGTGCTGCATCAGCGTGGCGGGGTCGCCGCCTCGAACCGCTTCGACATGCGCGGCAAACAAGCGTCCGCCATCGTCGTCGAGGAGATCGAGTGTCGCGCCGGGCCGCGGGTTCACCTCCAGCAGCAGAGGTTCGCCATCGGAAACGACGAAATCGAGCGATATCAGCCCTACGAGCCCAAATGTGCGGATCACGGACAACGAGATGTCGATCATCTGAGCCTCAAGCTCTGTCGAGAGCTGCACGCCACTGACGGCACCGCCATAGCGAAACGGCCGGCGCGGTTGAGGGGAGGCCCATTGGCGTGTGGGCGCGAACACCGTGCCACGCCCTGATGCCACGGCCAGCAGCGAGACGGGGTCGCCTGCGATTTCGCGCTGGTAGTAGCGCCGTCGGTCGGCGCGCGGCGACGGTGGACAGCGATGGATGTGCAAGCCGCCGCTTCCGCCAACACGCTTCATCAGCCAGCCATCAGCCGTGGCCGGGGGCTCAGTGCGCGTTTCCGGATGGCGAATGCCCAGATGCGACAGCGCTCCGAAGAAGCCATCCGGATCTTTCACACGGCTTATGGTTTCGGCCGTGTTTCCCATTACACTGAAACGCTCCGCCAGCGCGGCGACGAGCCCTGGATTGCACTCGAAACCGGCGCCCAAGACGAGACCAAGTGGCGGGTTGTGGGGCACTGTGCTTGCCAGTTGTTCGAGCGCTGCAATGAGCGTGCGCCGCCTGAAGCCGACTTGAACTCGCGCGGGCAGGCAGCACATGGCATCTGATGCGGCGCGCGTGTCCAGATCACCGAAGCAATCGACGACCAGCGGACGAAAACCCGCGCAGCGCGCCGACTGTGCGAGCGCGCGGCCGGAGAAGGCCGCGATCAGGATGCTCGGCGCTGTCGGGTCGGCCCCTGTCACGATCACATCCTTCCGTCGTACCGCCACCGCAATGGAGGGGCCTAGATCACAGGCTCCAAGCGCTCGCGATCAGCGGTACTGAGATCACGCCAGCCCGGTCAATTGCTTGGCCATCGCATAGGCATGACGGAAATCGAGGGCGAGAGGTGTGTCGGAGGAGAGCATCTGCTTGAAGAGCCCCGATTCCGTCTTGTACTTGATGTCGCCGATTGCGAGCGGGCCGACGCCAAGTGCATTGCAGCCCGGCAACGGTGCGCCATCCATGAACAGGTCCATGCCTTCGACGCCGGGCGGCGGGACGGCATTGACGTCGGCAATGACGAGCAGCTTTTCTGCGAGCGCTTTGTGCTCTGCGGAAACGACTTGAACGCCCGCCGCAGCAGCAGCGAAGATCACCTCTGCATTCATGATGATGTCGCGCTTCTGGTCTGCTGTCTCGCCGTTGACCGGTTCCAGGTCGACGCCGAAGCGCTCCTTGGAGACGGCCGCGCTCTTGATGACGCGCTCCACACCGCGATGGGCGACGAGCTGCACATCAGCGCCTTCCAGAGCGGAAATGATGGAGGAGGCAAAGCCGACGACGCCCGTGGCGCCGAACACGGCGACCTTGGTGCCCTTCCAGGTCCGGCCGAACTTGAATTTCAAGACCCGTTCGACGCACGCGACCATCGCCGCCGCGGTGGTGAAGGACCCTGCCGGGTCAGCGAAGACGGAGCATTGGAAGGGGGGAACCATTGCCTTCTGCGCGGCGTCGATCATGTCGAGCGCCACGATGGCGTCCTTGCCACCGAAGAAAAATCCCGTGCGCACGCCGTAGTCCGGTGGGCGCGAAAAAATGGCATCCTGGATCAGCGGGGTAACGTCGGCGACCTCGACATTCGTGTAAGGGACGATGACCTTGTAGCCGGCATCCGCGGCCATATTCACGTCGAAGGGGCTCACATGCTTGCGCGGATCGAGCATGTGCAGAATGGGGGTCGCGTCGGTCATCGGCGGGGGTCTCCGGAAGGATTCGGAACGGGAGGCGGGTGGTCAGGAAACGGAAATCCCGGCTCCACGATTGCGGCCCCGGACGATCTTCAGCTCCAACCCCTCCGCTTTAGCCTCTTCGACTAAAGAAGAATAGAGGCGGTCCGCCGCAGTCTCGCTCTCAACAAATGCGAAGCCCGTCGGCCCCCAGGAGGTCTGGCCTAAGCCCGTCGCTCCGCCCTCTCCGAGCCGCCCGACCAGATGCCCCACCGCAGGGCTTGACCACGGTGATCCACCTTGTGCAGCTGCGAAGTGGTCACCGACAATGCGCTGGATCTCGCTCAAGGCGGCGCCGAACTGCGCAAGATCGCATTCCGCCAGCGCCGGCAGTAGCCGCATCAGCGTCAGGCGGCAAAGGTGCGCAGACAAGGTTTCGGGAAATTCCGCCAAAGCCTTGAAGGCTTTGGTTTCCTTCTCTCCGTGGACGCCGGTCTCCCGCGGGTCGAGAACAAGCAGAATGCGCCACTCGTCAGGGAAGTCGAGACGTGTCACGAGCGGGGGAGGGCTATCGAGCGTGCCGCGTCCGCCATCGACAGCAAATCCGCCCTCTGTAAACGCCGTAATCCCGATCGCAGATCGCGCACCGCGTTCCACTATTTGGCCGAGAGCCTGCGGGGGGAGGTCCCGTCCCGCCAGTTTGAGAATGGCCGTGCCGATCGCCAAGGCGAGTTGGGTGCCCGACCCCAGGCCCGCGTGTGCGGGGATCGCGCGGCGCACGTCCACCGCAAAGGCCATCTGCGATGCTGAGAACGCAGCAAACTTGCGGGCGATCGCGATCGCGCGTGCCTGCTCACATCCTGTGGCGGAGAATGCGTTTGCCGGTTCTACGGAGAGGATCGTGGCGGGCTCGTCGATCGCGAGCCCGAGCGATCCATAGCGCCGGCCGAGCGAGCCATTGAGGTCTAAGAACCCCAGATGCAGGCGGGCAGGTGCGCTCACTTTGACGGCCCGCATCGCGTCCCTGGTTCCCCTTTTGCAGCGGCTGATCAATCCCTTGATCATTGCCGGCTGCGCGTGCAGTCGGTGATTGAAGGGATCGATCAGTCGATCTACGGTGCAGACCGAAATGTCAATCCCCACTGACCAAGGGAGCAAACGAGATGGCGGCCGCGCGTGAAGAAGCGATGTCCCCGGCGGACGTCGAAGCCTGGCTCAAGGTGAACCTGCCGTCTTGGCGCCTGGAGGATGGCTGGATCCGGAGGACCTACAAGACCAACAGCTGGAAGGGCACGGTGATGGTCATCGGAACCGTCGGGCATCTGGCTGAGGCCGCTTGGCATCACCCCGACATCACCGCCTCCTATGCGTGGGTGGAGGTGCGCCTCATGACCCATTCGGCCAAAGGCATTACGGGCAAGGATCTGGCGCTGGCCCGGAAGATCGAGGACGTCATCCAGTGGCAGCCTGCGATGGAGGCGGACAACACCCTCGAAGGCACGCCCAGCGACCCACGGTTCGCTTACATCAAGTATGACTGAGACCACAGCAATTGGCTCCACCGGCGGCCGCCCGACGGCCGGCTACGACGCACTCATCGGATTGGGCTCCAATGTCGGCGAGAAGGCGCGCAATATCGCGCGGGCGATCGAGCTGTTGTGCGCTGACGGCAAGGTCGCGCTGGTGCGCTCGTCGCGGTTTTACCGCTCGGACCCTTGGGGAATTCTGGAGCAGGACTGGTTCGTCAATGCCTGCGCGGCGGTTTTAACGGATCTTGATCCGCACGATTTGCTGGATCGATGTCTTGAGGTTGAGCGACGGCTGGGACGTGTGCGCGGCCGCAAATGGGGCCCGCGGCTGATCGATGTCGATGTTCTGACCTATCGTGGGCAGGAGATCGACGCGCCCAGGCTGAAGGTGCCCCATCCGCTGATCGAACAGCGCAGTTTCGTGCTGTTGCCGTTGGCCGAGATCGCGCCTGATGAGGTCATACGGGGACGAACGGTGCGTGCCATTGCCGCTGAGGTCAAGGCACAGGGCACGCACATCTTGACCGAAATCTGAGGCGAAACGGGCTGTCAGTACGCCAGGGAGCTGGCAGCCATGCGCCGGCAGATGCTCAAAACGGCGAAACCGCCACCGGGAGGCCCGGCAGCGGTTCCACGATCAGTTCCAGACCACGTCATGTGGCCGGATTTCTAGCCGGGGCACTGGCTCTTGAGATAAGCCAGCAGGTTGGCGCGGTCGTCCGGATCCTTGATGCCGGCCGGGAAGATCATCTTATTGCCGGGGATGACGGCGTCATCCTTTTCGAACCAAGCCAGCAGGGTCTCGTCGTCCCAAACCTTGCCCGAGTTCTTGACGGCGTCCGAGTAGCCCGCATAACCCTCGGCCGTGCCAGCCGTCTTGCCTGCGATGCAATTGAGCTGCGGGCCCAATGCGTGCTTGGCAGTTTCGCCGACCTGATGGCAGGCCGCACACTTTCTGAACACGCCCTTGCCAGCTTCGGCATCACCGGCCGCGGCCATGGCCGGAGCCGCGAGCACGAGCGCGGCGGACAGAACCCACTTTAGCATCTGCAACTTCCTCCCGTAGGTGGCACCGGGCCGCTCATCGGCCCGTGGAGCCGTCATTTTGACTCTCGGCCTATCTAGCCAAGTTTTTCCTGAACCCCAGCTGAACAAGATGCCGCACTTGGGCGAAACACCTTATCCAAGCCCTTGGTCAGAGCTTATACAACGCCAGCCGGCGCTCGCCGGATCAGACGGTTTCGTCCGCCGAAGCCTTCGCTTTAGCACCTCCGACCCGCCGGTAGATGAAGTCGGGAGGCGGTGAATGGCTTTCGACGTCGGCGACCTTAGCCCATTCCGCGTGAAGGGGCGAGAGCGAGCATGCAGGATCTGTGTTGGCCGCGTCGCCCGTCAGCGCGAAGGCCTGACAGCGGCACCCGCCGAAGTCGATTTCTTTGCGGGGGCAGGAGCGGCACGGCTCCTTCATCCAGTCCGTGCCGCGGTATTTCTGGAACGCGTCGCCGTTAAGCCAGATGTCCGCCAGCTTGCGATCCTTGATGTTGTCAAAGCTCAGATGCGTCATCGTCTCGGCTGCGTGGCAGGGCAGCACCCGGCCAGAAGGTGTGATGTTGACGATCCCGCGGGCCCATCCGCCCATGCAGGGCTTGGGGTACTTGGCGTAGTAGTCAGGGACGACGGCATCGATGACGATGATGCCCTTGTATTTTACTCGCGCCTCTTCGACTTGATGGGCGGCGGTGTTGAAGGCCTCGCGTGTCGGCATCAGCGAGGAGCGGTTCAAGAGCGCCCAGGCATAATACTGCACGTGCGCGATCTCAATGCGGCCCGCGCCCATCTCGATAGCGAACTCGATCATACGAGGAACGCTCTTGATGTTCTGGCGGTGGATCGGCGCGTTGATCGTGAGCGGCAGGCCGGCTTCCTTGACCCACTTGGCTACCTCGATCTTTTTAGCCATGCCACCCTTGTAGGCGGCGATCCGGTCGGCATTTTCCGGGTCAACGTCCTGGATTGAGAGCTGGACGTGATCAAGACCGAGGTCGGCCAGCTTCATCATGCGATCACGAGTGAGGGTCACGCCGGCCGTGATCAGGTTTTGATAGAGGCCAACCTTAGCTGCGACATCGACGATGTCTTCCAGGTCCTTACGCGCCGTCGGCTCGCCGCCCGAGAGATGGATCTGGAGTACGCCGAGTTCAGCGGCCTGGCGCATGACGTCCTGCCATTCGGCGGTCGTCAGCTCGGTGTTGACGCGCTCCAGTTCCGTCGGATTGGAGCAGTAGGGGCATTGCAGCGGGCAGCGATGCGTGAGTTCGCAGAGCATCCCGACGGGCGCAC
>CAZZPH010000090.1:0-9387 GCA_964655725.1 uncultured Hyphomicrobium sp. | reverse complement strand
GGCAGTTGCGTGAGGAGAGCGGATCATGGTGTTCCACCGCAAGACGACCGGGGCAGCGCCCCCCGAACCACAGCAGGCCCCCGTGCACCGCATGGAGCGGCCGCAACCCCAGGCGATAGCATCGATGTCCGGACATAATTCCGGAATGGTCGAGGAATCCCTGATCGGTAGTGACCTCAGCATTGAGGGTCACGCCATCACAGTGCGCTGCAAGGGGGCCCTGCGCGTCAACGGCAATATCCAGGCCGATCTTCATTCACGCCAGCTCGAGGTGGGGCGCGATGCCATCATCACGGGGTCGATCACCGCAGAGGCCGTCGACGTTCATGGCCGCATCAATGGTGCGATACTGTCCAACAAAGTCGTCCTTCACCCCACAGCAGAGGTGGAGGGCGATATCTCTGCGCAGTATCTGTCGATCGAGCATGGGGCAAGCTTCGACGGACGATCGCGCCGGGTACGTGATCCCGCCGAGATTGTGCCGCAACTGGAAAGTGCCGGCGCATCGCCGGTGGCACCTGCACACTCGATTGGTGGTTATTCATCATCCCAGCCAGACTACGAGCGCTCCACTGGAGCCCCCTCCGTGACCGACCCGATGGCCATGGCTCTGATGGGATCGCGTGCCACCGGACCCGGACACCGGGATGGCAGCTGACGGGCCACACTCCGCGCCCCCGCCGGTAGGCTCACACTGAGGGTCCGCCCTCGATCGCAAAGCGTTGCTTGATGTGCTCGAGGAGCACGTCACGCACGCGGCGATAGGCGGTCAGCCGGTGAGCGGGCGGGATTGCAGGATCGATGACCGAGGGATCGAACGTCGGCCAGTACTCCACATCCGCCGCCATCACGCGCGTCAACTCCACCGCATGATGGTGGGCCTCCGGCGACAGCGTAATGATCGTATCGAACGTCTCAAAGCCCAGATCATTGAAGGATCGCGGCTCGTGCGCGGTCATATCGATGCCCATCTCTTCCATAACAGCCGCGACGAAAGGGTCGCACGTGCCACAGAAGACACCGGCCGATGAAACCTCCAGCCGCCGGCCCGCCAGGTGAGATAACAGAGCCGCGGCCATCGGCGAGCGAACGGCGTTGAAGGTGCAGGAAAAGAGGACCTTGAGCGGTGCCTGATCCACGGCCACCACCGCCGTCAGCCCTTCCAGTGCAAGGCTGAAATCAATGTAAAAAGTCGCCGCGCGGTGTCGAAGTCGACCTTCACCTTGCCCCGGAGCCGCTCCTGCAGCAGCCGGCTCCCCTCGTCGTGCAGACCACGGCGGCCCACGTCGATGGCCTGGATGCGGGATGGCTGTCCGGATCGGATCGCTTGATAATAGCTGTCCAAAACGAGGAAGTAGTCCTTCAGGATCCGCTTCAGGGGCGTCATCGCCAGAGTGTGGACGATAAGCGGTTGGGTGGCGAGTTCGTTGAAGATGGTCAGCACGAGCCTGTCGTCGGAGAGGGCAATATCCAGCCGGTAGGGTCCTTCGTCGATCCCTTCGAGTGCGAACGAATTGCCATCCAGAATGTCGAAGATGGCGACTTCGCGTTCGTGCTCGATATCGGCGTTTCCGCGCGCGATCGAGCCTTCGTCGATGTTGATCGTTGCAATGCGCTCGCGCGTGCTCGTGCTCGTGCTGGTCTCAGTCTCGCTCATTATTCCGCCCCGTCTTGCTCCCCCAGACGCACCTCCACTGATCTGCGGTGCCCCTCCAGTCCTTCTGCCCGCGCCAGCACCATGGCCGGATGGGCCACCTGGGCAAGGGCCGCCTGGTCCAGCTTGAGGATCGAGGTGCGCTTCATGAAATCGAGAACGCCAAGCCCCGATGAAAATCGGGCGCTGCGCGCCGTCGGCAGCACGTGATTGGAGCCGGCGACGTAGTCACCGATCACTTCAGGTGTGTGCGCGCCGATGAAAATGGCCCCGGCATTGCGAATTTTTTGGGCAAGGCTCTCTGCATCTGAGGTCGCGATCTCAAGATGCTCAGCGGCAATGCGGTCGGCGAGCACAGGCGCCTCGTCGAGCGAGCGCAGCACAATGACGGCGCCAAACACGTTCCAGCTTTCACCGGCAATATTGCCGCGCGGCAGGCTCTGAAGCTGGCGTGCGACGGCGGCCTCCACGGCACGCGCGAAGTCCTCATCATCCGTCATCAGGATCGATTGGGCCGCCTTGTCGTGCTCTGCTTGAGCAATCAAATCAGATGCGATCCAGTCAGGTTCGTTGTCGCGGTCGGCGATGACCAGCACTTCCGAAGGGCCTGCAATACTGTCGATCCCGACAGTACCGAACACCTGCCGCTTGGCCGCTGCCACGTAGGCATTGCCCGGGCCGACGATCTTCGCTACCGGCCGGATTGTTTCGCTCCCGTAAGCGAGGGCTGCGACTGCTTGCGCCCCGCCGACGCGGTAGATCTCCGTGATGCCGCACAATCGCGCAGCAGCCAGCACCAGCGGGTTCAATTCACCACGTGGCGCCGGGACAACCATCACGATCCGCGGCACGCCGGCGACAATGGCGGGAATCGCGTTCATGAGCACAGAGCTTGGATAGGAGGCCAGTCCACCCGGCACATAGAGCCCGGCCGACTCGACAGCCGTCCATCGGTCGCCCAGTTCCACCCCGAGCGCATCTGTGTAGCGCAGGTTCTCCGGCAACTGGCGCTCATGATGTGCGCGAATGCGTTCTGCGGCAAACTCCAAAGCCTGGAGCGTCTCGCGCGAGCACGCCGATACGGCCGCCTCGACCTCGGCCGGGCTGACCGCCAGGCCGT
This sequence comes from uncultured Hyphomicrobium sp., assembly GCA_964655725.1. Classification (GTDB taxonomy): domain Bacteria; phylum Pseudomonadota; class Alphaproteobacteria; order Rhizobiales; family Hyphomicrobiaceae; genus JAGVSR01. The sequence continues at coordinate 6,613 of CAZZPH010000090.1, read as the reverse complement.
GGACGGACAGATCGATGTCGTCGAAGCGCTTCGACAGGTCGATAAGGGCGGCGTCGCCGCGGGAACGCACCTCACCAATGATGGCGCGCACCGCCTCGTCCACTTCCTCCGACACTTCCCTCTTGCCGGCGAGCAACGCGTCGAATGCCTGATCGAAATCCGTGTCACGCGTTCTGAGTATGGTGGGCATGAGAGATTCCAGTGGTCGATGCTCGAAATATCGCGACGGCAGCGGGGATCGTTTATGTCATCAGGACGCGGTCGGCTCCGCGTCATCGTCGGGATGCTTTGGCAGGCGCCGCGTGGCCCAGGCGGCTCCCAGATCTTTCAGCTCTGCTTCGACGCAATCCACCCCAATGCGGATTGCGGCACCACCCGCGTAAGAGAGCACGACATGTCCCGCCGGGGACTGACCCGGCTCGAACCGGATGGCCAGGAGAGAGAGAATCCGCGTCTTATCCGCCAGATCGATCCCACTGAGCTGCGCGCTCAACACATGCTCAAACCGCAGTCCCGATTTGCGCCGTGTGTAAGTCTTGCTCCGAGGGCGGCCGGTGGTGAGCGCATCGGCCCAATCGAACCGGTTCACCACGGCGGCGAAACGGCGCTCCCGGGGCAGGTACGTCATGTCGCCGACCGCCATGACGGCGTCCTGTAGGTGAGCAGACATGACCTCGAGCCCCTCGGGCTCGAGGGCAATGAGCTTCAGATCGTTCTTGTCACGTGCGCTCATCGTCCCGCTGTGTCACTGGCGGCTGAGGTCTCAGCCCCGATTGAGGAAACGGACGCGGCGAAGGGCCGGCACCGTAGCCTTCGTGTGATAAGGGCAGGCTGGGGCGAGCGCAACCTCACCTCCAGCCGCATGCCATTCACATCACAACACGTTGATGCGTCAGCCTTGCCCGATCCGTGTCCCGGGACGGGATCCGGATCGGGGACCGGAACGAGATCCCGAACGTCCCGCACCCGCACGCCCATCACGCGATTTGCCATCACGCCCCGGCGCTGGACCATGTCCGCGTGCAAGGAAACGGACACCCTCGAGCCCATGCTCTGATCGTCGGCCACCGCTCTGGGCGGCACCATGATCGCCCTCACGGCTGCGATCACGACTCGCTCCCTCGGCTCTGCCCGCGTTGGCGCGTGCCGGTGCGCTGGACGCTCCGTTTGCGCCATGATCACGATTGCGGCGCGGCCCGTGTGGTTTTGACGGCTGATGCGCCGGCCCACTCCTCTCGCCCCGACCGCGATCCTCAGATCGCTGGGTCCGCGCGCCACCATCGCTATGAGCGCCACCCGGGCCTGAGCCCTGCCGCGGCCCGCGGCCTTCGACAGGCCGGCCGGCCCGGGGGCCGCGCCGCCCCTCGGAGCGTCTGTCATCCTCGACCGCTTCCCCGCGCCCGTTGGGGGCTGCGGCGAGGCTCTTGTCTCCACGCCGGTCCTTGGACGGGATTTGCTGGCGTGTCAGGCGCTCGATGTCGCGCAAGTAGGCGCGCTCCTCCTGATCGACCAGCGAAATGGCAATGCCTTCCGCCCCGGCGCGCGCAGTGCGACCGATGCGATGCACGTAGCTTTCCGGCACATTCGGGATCTCATAGTTGATGACATGGCTCACGGCGTCCACGTCGATGCCGCGCGCGGCGATGTCCGTAGCAATGAGCGCGCGAATGCGCCCGGACTTGAACCCACCCAGCGCAGCATCCCTCTGGCCCTGGCTCTTGTTCCCGTGGATGGCGGCAACCTTGATGCCGGCCTCGTCAAGATGGCGTGCGACACGGTCCGCGCCGCGCTTGGTACGGGTGAACACGATGGCGCGCTTCAGGTCGGGATTTGTGAACAATTCCACCAGCAAAGACCGCTTCTTGGTCTGCTCGACGAAAATCACTTCCTGAGCAACACGGTCAGCCGTCTTGGCAATCGGCGTGACCGATACCTTGACGGGATCGCGCAGAAGCTCTGCCGCGAGGGACCCGATCTCCTGGGGCATGGTGGCGGAGAAGAACAGGCTCTGGCGGCGGTGCGAGAGTTTGGAGATGATCTGGCGCAGCGGCCGGATGAAGCCGAGGTCCATCATCTGATCGGCCTCGTCGAGGACCAGGATCTCGGTGCCTTCCAGGATCACATTGCGCTCGTTCATATGGTCAATCAGACGGCCGGGTGTTGCCACAAGGATATCGACACCACGGGACAGCTGATCGCGCTGAGGCTTGTGGCCGACACCGCCGAAGACGACGGCGACCGAGAGGCCCATGCTGCGGCCGTACGTCTTGAAGCTCTCGCCAATCTGAGTAGCAAGTTCCCGGGTCGGAGAGAGAACGAGCGCACGCACGCCTTTCCGCATCGGCGGCTTTGAGTTGGCCGCAAGCCGCTGCAGGATCGGCAGGGCAAATGCCGCCGTCTTGCCGGTGCCCGTCTGGGCGATGCCGACGAGATCGCGGCCCTGGAGAACCGGCGGAATGGCCTGAGCCTGGATCGGTGTGGGAGTCGTGTAGCCTTCCGCATCCAGCACCTTGAGAAGGAGCGGGTCGAGGCCGAGGTCATGAAACGATGTCAAAGGATGTTCTTTCTGTCTGCTTGTGGCTGGTGCGCAGTACGGTGCCCTGACGTTTTTCCGCCAGGGCCGGCGTGGAGATGACCTCCGCCGCGACGCAACCTATGAAGGCCCGCACGCATCCACAGCCTCACCCCACGCGGGGTGAATAGCGGCAGACATGCCGGTCCATGGTGGCGCCCTGCGTGCCGGGGCGGCCGATTTTTTCTGGAGGACAGAGGCGCGGCGCTGGAGAGCACGAGGTACGTCGTCAAAAACGAGCGGCCTTGGGGGCTCCGTCACGCAGCAGCGCGCCGATGGTTCGACTCGGAAGCGAGACGAATATCAGCTTATCTCATGTTGCGCTGCACAAAGTCAAGGGCGATCAACGCAATTTCAATTGCGCCACGCCCACCGCGAGGTTCAAGCCTGTCTGACCCTGCACGCTCACCGGCTGCAGCCCGAAGGTGTTGCTCGACCCTCCGACGAGGATCTTGGCACCGCCCCCAACTCCCACGGACGCATCGGCCGTTGCACCCGCATAATTGCCCGACAGGGCGCGCGGGGCATACTGCTGGGAGGTCGACAGCACGGTCCAGATCATCGTGCTGGAGGACGTAAAGCCGATGTCGAGACCAATCCGCGTGATGCTGGCCTGATACGCTTCCGGCTCCCCGCCCTGGGCAGCACGGAACACGCAATCGTAGGTTTTCTTGGATCCGAGCAGGAGCCCGACGCCCTCCCCGCCCCGGCATGAGAGTGTGCCGATCTCGATCGTCGGCTGTGCTTGCGCGGGCAGTGACATCGCAGCCAGACCTGCTGCGACACAAATAAGTCCACGGATCGTCATCAATTCGCTCCTATAGCGCGACCGAATGGCCTAGGCCGCCGAACGCGGTCTGTTCAAGGGCTCTGAACTTGGAAAAGGTCACCCGCCGGGATCACCGGCAGGGGTTAGGCTGTCCAGGCTCGCACATTGGGTGGGAGAAGAGAATGCGCAAGCCCCTGGCGGCTGCAACATTGGGAATTGTGATGGCTGCCTTAAGCGTCGACGCCGACGCGGGCGCAGGGTTGCGCGGATCGTCTTGGACCGTCGAAAGCGTCAAAGATGCCGCGCCCTTCGACCGTTCCAAGACATCCTTCACGGTCAGCGCCGATGGCCGCGTCGCGACCACCATCGGATGCAACCGCATCGGGGGAAACGCCACCATCGGCAAGTCCAAGATCTCCATCGGCCCACTGATGGCGACGCGCATGGGCTGCCCTGAAGGCCTCATGGACCTTGAACAACGATATACGTCTGCGCTTGAGCAGGCCGCGACGTACGCAATCGAAGGCCAGACCCTGCGCCTACTCGACGCTGAAGATCAAGTCATCATCACAATGACGCGCTCCGCCGCTCAACCGTGAGATCGAACGCGCTTGGCCTCACCCGGCCGTAATGCGCTCAATGCGCGCGCCGCACCGTGACAGCTTCTCCTCGAGCCGCTCGAAGCCTCGATCGAGATGGTAGACGCGATTGATCATGGTTTCGCCCTCAGCCATGAGCCCCGCGATCACAAGCGAAACCGACGCGCGCAGATCCGTCGCCATGACAGGAGCGCCACGTAGCGACTTGACACCCTTCACGGTCGCCGTGTCCCCGTGAAGCTGGATGTCGGCACCAAGGCGCGCCAGTTCCTGCACGTGCATGAACCGGTTTTCAAAGATCGTCTCGCGGATGACGCTGGTGCCATGGGCGCGCGTCATCAGGGCCATCAGCTGAGCCTGCAAGTCCGTCGGGAAACCCGGGAACGGCTGGGTTTCCACCGTCACAGGCTCTATCTCTCCGCCATTGCGCAGGATTCGAATGCCGCCATCGACCGGCGTGACCGTTGTCCCGGTGGCCGCCAGAGATTCAAGAGCATTCTGCAGCAGATCGGCGCGCGTGCCCTCAAGCAGCACATCGCCGCCCGTGGCCGCAACCGCCATCGCGAATGTCCCCGTCTCGATGCGATCGGGAAGCACGGTGTGGATGGCCCCATCGAGACGGTCGCGCCCCTGGATCCTCAGCGTCGACGTGCCAATTCCCTCGATCAGGACGCCCATCTTGACGAGCAGCGCGGCGACGTCACCCACCTCCGGCTCCCGCGCAGCGTTCTCGATCAATGTCTCCCCCTTCGCCAGGGCAGCGGCCAGCAGCACGTTATGCGTAGCGCCCACCGACACCTTCGGGAACAGAATGTGGGCACCGTGAAGCCCGCGCGGCGCGCGCGCAATGACGTACCCTCCATCGATGTCGATCTGCGCACCCAGCGCTTTCAGACCCATAAGGTGCAGGTCGACGGGGCGGGTCCCGATCGCACAGCCCCCCGGCAGTGAAACGCGCGCTTCCCGCATGCGGGCGATGATCGGCCCCAGAACCCAGAAACTCGCACGCATACGCGACACCATCTCATAGGGTGCCGTCGTATCCACGATGTCGCGCGCTGTTAGATGAAACGTCTCACCCTGCAAATTGGTGGCGTTGCGCTTGCCGTCGACGGCAAGATCGACCCCGTGGTTTCTCAGGATGCGCCCAAGCAGATTGACGTCGGCCAGATTGGGCACGTTCTTCAGTGTCACGCGATCCGGCGTCAGGAGGCTCGCAATCATGAGCGGCAGCGCCGCGTTCTTGGCACCCGAAATCGGGATGGTCCCCTTGAGACGCTCGCCGCCGACAATCCTTATCCGATCCATGCTGGGCTCTTCGAACCTTTATCCTGATTGGGGTTATGGGAGCCGCGACGGGCGGCCTGCGACATAGCGGCGTGGCGGACTGACAAAGTCTGATCCGCACCACGGCCACGGAACTCTCACGGCGGACGATTGCCAGAGCAGCCTCCTCCCGGCAAGTCACGCGCACAATTAAGCCTCGGGCGGTATCCTTATCCCGGCTCTTGCCCGGCGTCAGCGTCCTTGCCGCCACCCTGGGGACCGCCATCCGGTCTGCGACCCTCGCCACCCCCAACGGACTGCCCGTCCGAGCGGGCACGTGCCTGATCCTTGCGCCGGTTCAAATTTGCCCGCAATTCCCGGGCCAGGCGGTCGGCGCGCGACACCGGCGACCCTTTGCGCAATCCACCGTGATCCGGGCCGTCACCTGACATCACTCGCCGCCGCGCCTTGCAAAATCCGTCTGCGTCGATGTGCCATGCTGAAGACGCGCAACGCAAGCCATCGCTTTCGCGCCACCACGGCACGTCCACCCGGACCGGCCCCTTTGTCTCAACTTTCGCCGCCCGCGCTGTCGGACCGCTTCAGGATCAGCGTGATCCCAATCAGGCTGGTGTTGTGGAACTGGATCTCAACAACCTGCTGATTGCCTTTGACGATCAGATCCATGTTCGCATCGAGGTCTTGACCCTTCACCACAACTTTCAGACCCAGGGGAGTGATTTCGCCCGTGAGGTCTCCCGACAGGTTATAGATCTCTTCGGTCCATCGGCCGGAAAGAACGCCGTTCTGCTCACTGAGCGCGCTCTTCACCTCGATTTTGCCGCTCGGCGATGCGCAACGGATGGTCTGCTTGAGCGCGTCTTCGCTGTCGCTGGTGAAGTAGGTTGCCCGGCAAGTTACCGCCTCGACCTTACCATCCTTGAACCCAAGCCGGCCCTCGCCCACCCAGCGGCCCGGCAGCTTCGAGAACGGTCCGGCACCTGCAGTCAAGGGGTCCGCGCGCACGCCATTCCCGATCATGACGACCGGCACGGCGCCGATCAACACACCCAGCCACCCTGCCAGCAGCAGTCCGGCGGACTTTGCGACCCAACGGCTCATCGGTCCCGCACCTTCCTTTGATACCCTCTGCTGAAACATAATCCAGATTCGGTTGATAATACATCGCGCGGCACCGCCGCACCCCCAACATTGGAGCACCGACGTTGCCGCGCAGGCACGGGGCAGAGGCGTGCGAACCTCAAAATCTGGTCAGCCTAAATCAACCCGTTAGGCGCTCCTGGCAACCAAGCGACGAGAATATCTCTATAAGGGGCATAGTTGCTGCGATAAGCTGACACGTCATGGCAGATGCACGACCGATCCTTCGGCTGCCGGGCACCACCT